>JAYYZF010000001.1:0-11301 GCA_036340215.1 Pseudomonadota bacterium
GACTCCCTGCACCAGGAATGAACTGTCCTTGACCAAGTATCTGCCAACAACAGTTACTGTAATTTCCAATGTTGCCAGCTCCTGCTTGAAAAACAGCCGACTTAACTCTGTCTAAATGACTTTCTGGAACATAAAAAGCAAAAAGAACATTTGGCATTAATCCAACTCCATAAAGACATATTATCGTATAACTGGTGAGAAGAAGCAAGATATCAAAGTGCTGACTGTAGTCACAATTTCATATCGACAACCTGAAAAAAAAATACTAGAATTTAAAAGTTATCTAAACATGGAGCAAGTAATGAAAACTCAAACCCTATTAATACTTACAACCTTAGCCATCTCCCAGTTTTCCCAAGCAAGTACGGTAAGTTATTCCAACACCGAAAACGCTCAATCACAAGAAACTGTGTTATACTGCCCGGACCCAAGTCTTCTCGTAAAAAAGAACCTAAAATGGGAAGCTACTACAAGAACATCCGTCTGGAAAAGTTCTGAGAGCTCTTTTGCAGATAGCGTCGCAAGCTTCTCAGGAGTTCAATGGCAAGGCGTTAAAGTTGGTCAAATAACCTGTATTTACAAAAGTGGTACCGAAGGCGTATTTCCAATAACCCTACAAAATAACCACCTTTTCAAACAACCGAATCAAAAAACCTGGTCTATGGGTGAAGGCGGAGTTATGAACTGTGTTTCAAATAAAATTAAAGATTGCCCTCTCCTTCCTAACGTTAAAGATTCAACACCAACTTCTACTAGAGAAGTCTTCGAAAGCTTAGATATAAATAGATAACCCTTATTAAGTTAATGCTTCATTATCCTGGGGTAAAAAAACTTTTACTCCAGGTCTTAAGCTCTTAGATATGAAAGGTCTTAGCCTACCTGAAAGCACTATTCTAGGTGTTACTTTTAGATTTAAAGGTTTTAGCAAATCATGCTCCTACAAGTTTTAACAATATCCTCACTATAATGTTTCAAGATTAATCTTGAAACTGATAAATTCATCCCATAACAATAAAATTTCATATTAAGAGAATCGTAACGAAATAAAAACTCTGCCATGTTCAAAGAAAAACTAAGTAAAAATTTTACCATGCTTAATACTATCCGTACATCAATACTAAAAATACCCCAAGCACCATCTTTATTAATAAGCGCATAATAGCTCTTACCTATAAAAACTAGAAGAACCCAACTGGTACCTAGCTTTTCTACAGCTAATATACTTTTAGCTCCAAATCTCTGGAAATTATCGAACTCAAATGCATGAAGAGTCTCCAAGAAATACCACTCACCTACTTTAGTGAACTCTAACAGCAAGCTATTCTCATAACTTTCATAGTATTTTGGGCATAAGACGCCATATTTTTCTACTGATTTAAATAAGCATGGCAACTGAAGTAATGATCCAGACCAAAGTTCAGACTTTGTAACGCCAATCTGCCTGGGTATTAGTGCTAAGAAATAACTCAAGTATGAATTCCAGGAATTTTGAATGTAATACCAATCCATAAAATCACTACAGGTAAATTTTCCCTTATAATCCTTAGCCTTGCCACAGTATAAACCACTAATGTTATCAATATATAATTTTTGTTCATAGTATACGAGGTATGCTCCCCCCTTATCCTGAGCTATTACGAGATTAGAAATAAAACTACTACTCTTTAACACCATATGTTTAATATGATTCTCTATTAAACTTGTAATTATAAGATCTCCCAAACTATCTGGGTTTAGTATCACCAGCATACTTTCCCTCTTTGTAAAATGCCAATAAGCTCTTTTGTAATTGGTATATCTGAAATCTTTTCCTCGAAATAATTATATCCTGGAGCAGGATTAGCCTCTAAAAAATAGTAATCATCACCACACAAAATCAAATCTATACCACAAAAAATCAAGCCTAAAAATTTACTTAGCTCAACACAAGTATTTGCAACTACCGCAGGTAACTTAAAAAGTGTAAAAGTGGCATCATGACAATATCTGTAATCTACTTGCGAAGAGCTTATTTTAATAGCAATTACTACTGATCCTATAACATGAACCCTAATATTCTCACCCCTTATCAACTCTTGGAATAGCACAGGTTCATTTACCTGGAATTCTTTTTCGGGATGCAACTTAGTTGCTTCAGAACGAACTGAACTAATAGATTTATATATAACCTCAGGCTCTAAGCTTTGTAACTTTACGTTTGCTAAGCAACTAAATCTTGGGAAACTAAGAGTAAAATCTTGAGCTAAAAAACTTTGGTAAGGCTTGGATGAATTACTCATCATACTTTTAGGAGGATTTATCACAAATGATAATTCGTAATCTAATATTCCTATAAGTCTGCTCTGAGCTAATACGTAACGCCAATGATAATTAAAATTTGGGATTAATCCCAGAATTCTGTTAAACACTCCCACCACTTCTGTGTGAGCTATCTTGTCTAATCCAGGCAAATACCAATAATTACTATCAAAGTGAATATCCCTCCCTACTCGTTCTTGATTTATGAACAGAACATTACAAGCTTTTTTTGCTAGAAATAACCCTAAGTATTGTAAAACAGGATCATCCGAAACTCCGATTAAGATTATAAATTCTTTTTTAGCTGCCATTAATCTTCAATGGTAACTTTACTAAGCCAAAATCAAATACAAGTTGTGGAAATATGCTGTCATCCTTACCCTCTTTGCCATCTTTGCCATCCTTGCAATCAGTTTTAAAACTTGAGCTAATTGAATTTTCAAATAGCTCATCTAAGCCAAATCTACTTAACATTAGTTATACCCCCTTCTTTGATACTGCCATTAATTAACTTACCACGTATAATCACAGATTTATCTTTAATAACTTCACCATAACTACCAATAAATTTTATATTTCCACTTACAATACTAGTGCCAGATAGAATAAGACGTGGAGTTCCAATACTATGGTTAATCTCAATATTAGTACCTATCTCACTATTCCGTAACTTAGCCTCGTTAGAACTTAGATGTAGCGACTTTTTAAAAATTGAGCTATCAGATTCTAGATAACCCCTGATATTACACTTACCATCTATTTTACTGGAATTAATATTAGCTTTACCCTGAACAGATAAATCATGTAACTGAGCTTTATCAGCACTGAATATACCTGATACTTTTGTACTTTTATCAACAACTGTCCCTTTTAAAGTAACAATCCCTGTTGCTATTAAGTTTTCAACCATAGTTTTATCACAACTCACCCCTGACGGCGTATATTCACAATTAGCGTAGCTATGTGCTACGATAGATAGGAAAATTAGACAATTTAGTTTACGCATATATCACCTCCATAAATTCTATTTTAGACGATCAAGAATCAAGAACAATAAGCTTAAAAATACTGTAATAACAATTAGTTTAGGATAAAACGTGAATTTAAATGGGTTTGCACTTTGATGTACTACATGTTAAAATACGTGAATTAAATAATGGCAATCATAACAAAATGTATATACATATAAATAACACCGACGCCTTCATAATGGTCAAAGTGATTGGTGGAACAATTGGAGCTAATCCAGAAGAAAAAGCTGTAAATATAGCTACCGACAATACCTGCAAGACACTTACTGAGCTAAATATATTTTTTCAAGATGTAATATCTGAAATTATAAAATATAATAATTTTATTAAAGAACAATATCAGATACATAAAATAATTGGCTGCGAGCTAGAAAACAAAGCTGAACAAATTTCTATAAGCAAAAAACTTAATAGATATGAAAGTATCATTTCTATTATGAAACGATATTTTGAAAAGCATAACTTTAGTATGGCAGACTATACATCAATGCCAATACAAGAATTACTCAGTAGCGGTGTCCATGCAATCGTGCTTGACAGCCAAACAAACAGAGATAACTATCTAAAATCAACAAAGCCAATATTTTCTGTTCCTCATGAAGTATATGATCTTAATAATTATGATAATAGCAAGAATAGTATCTTAGGCTCTACACTTCGCAAAAAATTCAATAATATAAATTTAATTAAAAAGGCAAGCTTTGTAGCATTAAAAAATAGCTTTATCCAAAAACAAGAACTTAGTAGCGAATTAAAAAATATAGAAATACTAGAAATACTTCGTGAATCATGGCTTGCAGCAAAATTAGATGTTAATAAATGGGTGCTGATATCCCCTACTTTTGAAGCTAGGATTAATCAAATAAGGGAGCTTGAAAGTGGCACGTTCATTTTTGATAAGAACCAGATCATCAATGTAGTAGATGACGATATATGGCAAACACTTTTCGTTGATGATAATACTAGAACTTGTGACATAATAATTACAACAAAACTACACAGCGCAACTGTTATTGCTGATAAAATTTCTACTTATTCGCAATTTATCCTAGCAATGATATCTGTTTACTTGAAAGATCATTTTAATATATTTCTAAATTTAGGAGAAATATTTGAGAATGATATAAAACTTTGTCAAAACTTAGCCGAAATTATCCACAATGCCATTATTAATGACTATGAAATAGAGCTTGAAGTTATTAAGTTTGTTGAACAAAACAAGCTAATAAGCCTGAATACTAAATCAAATAATACAATGATAGAAACAGAAAGCGGGAGTGAGTTTAAGCTAGATGCTAAAGATTACGAAAATATAACTAAAAAAATAAAACTTGAATATCGTGCAATAATGAGCTCTGATCATTTTGATGAATTCTTTATATGCCCTGAAGATACAGCTAGCAAATGGTTCAGCTATGGTGGAGCTATATGCTGTGAACTCACCCATCTTATTCAGGTCTTTATGGAATATATACCATCATTGAAAAATAAAGTTACACAAGAATACACCGATTTTATAAATGAGCAATCCGTAAAATTCAAACAATTAACCCGCAACCAAAATAATAGTATAACTTTTAAAGATAATTCTAAACTTATAACTGTAGAGTCATATCTAAATAAAGCTAAAGAAAATCATGAGTTACTGTTGAGAGATGATAAATTTCTTAAGTTCTGTCTTAAAAATATTCAGCATGATACTAAGGGTATAATTTCATTACTGCATGAATTGCCAAACAGGATAATAGCAGAGAGTGATGGTTTGCTGTTGATAACTGGTCTTGATAAGAGAGTTTATCAGACATTAATACCACATATAAAAGATTTGAACTACACAAGGTACGCTCTACAATTAACTTACTTTGAAAACTCTGTACTTAAAGATGACTTTGTCTTAGCAGAAGAACTTCTTAAAAATGGAGTTGATATAAATTATTCTGGGGCATCTAAAAGAACACCACTAGAGCTTGCTGCTCAAGAATTAATTAAAAATGGAAATACAAGACCATTAAATTTCCTAATTAAAAATGGTGTTGACTTGAATAAAATATTTACAAGTGGTACCTGTTTAATCCATCACATTTGCACTTCCCCAGAACTAATAAAACTATTAGTCGATAATAATGCAGATATAAACAAACCTAATTATCTAGGTGAGACCGTACTACATATAATGATATCAATAAGAAACCAACTACCAATGTACGAAAATGAACAAATTAAAAATAACGTTATTTTTATGATAAATAATGGAGCAGATATCAATATAAAAGATAACTATGGTAAAAACCCAGTCCAATTAGCAATACAATTTGATAATATAAGTCTTGCGAGAGAACTTATCAGAAGAGGAGCCAACATTTTTGCGGGAAATGTAACTAACTGTTTAGATTTCTTGAGTTCAGATGACTTGAACTTAAGAAATGAACTTATAGAATTATTCTGTAAACATAACTATGAAAACAATTATGAAAATTTTCCCCTCCATAGTGCATGCCGACTTCATCAATATGATATTATAAACTCTCTTCTAAAGCATGGAGTAAATGTCAACACATATGACAGTGGTGGTAATACGCCAATAAAACTACTACTAAATAGCTATGATAAAATCGATGTAGAAGCAAGGTTAGTTACAATCATAGAGCAGCTATTAAAGTTTGGTGCTAGCCCAAATAGTATTACAACAAAAAATATTAACAATGCTTCACTCGCAAAAATCAAAGAAACAATTAAATACGATGATTCTCAACTAACTAAATACTCAAGCCCTCTTCAAATATCGATAATAAAACAGCAAAGCGAGATTGCAATATTACTTTTAGAATATGGCGCTGATATAAACTTTTGTAGCGCGGACGGCTATAATGCTTTATGTTTTGCTATAATGCAAGCCAATATAGAACTAGTGGACTTACTCCTAGAAAATGGGGCTGAAATAATACCAAGAATAAGTAAAAAAACAGGTAAAGTTAAAGCCGTAAATCCATTTAAAATAATTCAAGATGAAATAGATATAAGCACTGATAAAGTTAGAAATAAAGTATTAAATAGTATCAAGTGTAAACTGGAGTTAAAGCTTAAAAAGAATGCTCCAACACTGCTACAAAGAATAAATAAACATAAGAATGAAATTATAAAAAAAACTCTAACCTTGTTAACGGCAGGCCTAATATTTTTATTATTAAGCAAAAGTCCTATTTCAGCAATTACAATAAGTATATGCTGCATCTTAGCTATAGCAATAGTTATTAAAGAAACAATAAAATTCAATCCTTTAGATATTAATAATTACCAAGAATATGAGGATAAAAATATATTTAATATAAAAAACCAAGCTAAAAATATGCTACAACATTCACCGCATCTAGAAATAAAGAATTCACCTAAAAGTCTAAATAGATTATAGCAAAGTAAAAAACATACCTAACTAAGCAAAATATCGTTAACTATACTATACTTACAAATAAATATAATAACTGAGTATAAAATGTATATATTTAGCGATAACGACATATTCGTTATGGTAAAGATTATTGGGGGAACGTCTAGTGGCTCAAAAGACAGTTTGAAGAGCACCATTTCTCTTGATAATACCTGCCAAACTTTTGCAGAATTAAAGTTTTTTTTCAAACATATAATTACTGAGCTTAATTATACAGATAAGTACCTAGATTTAGAGCGCTCATATTTAGAACAATTCCAACCTGAAGATAACATAAAAAGTCTGGAAAAAAATGCAGAACAAAAAAGAATAATAAAAATATATTTGGACGTTGTAATGAACCTAATGGAGAATATCCAAGTAGATAACTTAGATTCAGCGGTACTAAATAGCAGTTTTTTAAATGAATTAGTTTCTGACATTAATTCCATAATACTTGATAGCCAGACAAAAAGGGATCGCTATATACAAGCTGTTAACAGTGTCTTTGCAGTTAATCATGAAAGTTTTAAAAAGGATGGACATTATGGTGTAAGAGAGAGTGTACTTGGAAAAAGCTTACGTGAAGCATTTGTTTTACTAGGTAAACCACAAAAATATAATCATAATTGTAAAGAGTTATCCGCAAAACTAAGGCCAAGAGAAAATTTATTAAAATCAGTTAGCTTTTCTGAATCAGCTCAGAGAATAAAAGATGCTTGGTTAGCATGTGATTATTCTGAAGAACTTTGGGAAAGTTATTTCAAAATAAAACTTGCTGAAAAAATTTCTTTTTTAGAAAAAGACAAAAAAAGCAAAACATATTCAGAGCTTGAACTATTACAAATATTTAAACATGAACCAATTATTGATAGTTTAAATAATTTTATAAGTGATACGCACGAAATTAGAAGTATTGATACTATTGACGATACTTTAGCTGAAATTAAGCAAGCATGGTTGAGTTGTGGTTTTGATATGCAAATGTGGGAAAATCAAGCTCTACCCGCGATGAATTATAGAAAGGCACTGTTAGATGAAGAATACAGCAAAAGTCAAATTATAGGAGCACTTGATTTAGTATGGGAAATAATTTTCCCACCATCAGAACAAAATGATATGTTCCAAAACATTCTCTCTACTGATTATAAAAAAATTGAAAATGAAGTGAGAAAAAGTGAAGGAGAAATAAAAGCAGATAAAATTTCAGTTTTAACTCAATTTTGTCTCGGAATAATCAACATTTATCTGAAAGATAATTATAAATTTGCAACAAATATTGGCTTGCTACTAGACGATGATGAAAAACTTAGTCAAGAACTTGCAACTATTGTAAAATCACGCCTGGAAAGAAAAGAAGACGTTCTAGAGGGAATTTTTTACTTCATAGAAAAATTAGATCTAAAAATACCTGAAATAAGTTCAACTGAACCTGCAGAAACTGGTATTAATTCATATAGTGAGATTCTGAATATAGATGACAATTCTTATAGAAAATTAGTTTTGTCTAAGGAAGACAAAAAAATAATAAGGGAAAAAACCGTTTTAGAATATACAACTATAAAAAAAAGTGATCACTTTGATGAATTCTTTTTTGCACCTGATAATATCGATAGCCCTTTCTTTAGCTACGGTGGTGCTATAACATGCGAGTTAAGTTATCTCACAAGAGCCCTAATTAAAAGTGTGGGGATTTCAGCACCCACAATAATTGATGAAATTTCTCAACAAGAGCAAAAACTTAAACAAACTAGGATCAAATATAGCAATGAGTTACCATACCAGGATATTAATATTTACAATAAAATTAATACAATATGTGATGATATAAGCGATAGAATTGATAGTATTGCTGAACTTAATTCCACGAAAGCCGTAAATACGGTACTTGACTTAGTTGAGTTTTTATATACTTTTTCTACTACATCAGCAATAATAGATGCAGATAGCTCTCATCATGAACAAAACCAAGACGAAAATATTAGAAATAAATTATTTAATTTAGTTGAAAAAATCATAAAAAAACTTGATCCTTGTCTTCTTGATATAAATTGGAATAACACTACCCCTCTTATCTGGGCAATAAATAATAACCTTAGGAACGATATAATTGACATAATATTAAAAAAAAGTAATAACGTAAATAAAAAAGACAGTAGAGGGCAAAATGCCCTTGCAGTAGCAGTTGAAAGAGGAAAAGTAAATATTGTGGAAAAACTATTATTAAGTCCAGAAATAAACTACGCAGATGTCTCTGGTAGTTGGGATATAAGTCCAATCCATATCTCTGGTAGTTGGAATATAAGTCCAATCCATAATGCCATTGTTAACAACCAAAATGAAATCTTTGACATACTACTGAAAAAATATTTAGAAGATAAAAATGATGATATTTTTAGTGTAAATACTCATAATTTTAATTTATTGTGTATAGCTATAGAGGCAAAAAACAAACATGCAATAATGGCACTTGCCAAGTATGAAAAATTTTATATAACAGGTGAGAATTCCACATATAACAAACCTCTTCAACTCGCCGCTAGCCAACCTGATGTAAGTATTACAGTAACTTTAGTTCAATCAATAGAAAATATTATTAAAGAAAAATACGCGCAAGAATTATCAATTGAAAAAATATTAAACTATGAAGGAGATAATAATGAAACGCCATTATCTTATGCCTGTAACCATGGATTATATGAGCAAGTGGAGTTTCTACTGAAGATGGGAGCATCTCTTAATAGAGAAGATATGTCAGGTAATACTCCTTTGATTAACCTTATAAACAGAATCCCCAAAAGCTCCATATCGAAAAGATTATTTGAAAATTTTGAAGATCATAATCTATCATATATTAATTGTTTCCTCATTATGCTACAGTCTTTGTATGATAATAATAATCTTAACTTGATAAATAAACATAATAAAATCGGCCACACTGCCCTATCCACTGCAATTAATTCAGGCAATATGCAGATAGTTTTGGACCTTCTGGGTGCAGGAGCTAATCCTGAAATAGTATGTAAGCATGAAGGTAAATTTGAGTTTACGATGATAGAATACATATTTTTACTAGTGCCGAAGCTTAATTCGTTAGAAGTTGGTGATGAAGATTTATTAAATATGACAACTCCATACGAAAATTGGGGTTACTATAATATGCTACTTAATGCTGCGATTGGGGCTAATATAAAGACAGATAAGTATGATGATAGAGGCAATAGTTACCTCCATAAAATCACTGGACTTTTTAGTGGTAATAAAAAAGATAATGATAATTACGAAAAATTTATAACAACCTTATGTAATAGTAATATTGACATAACAAAAAGAAATGATGATGGTTTAACATGTATTGAATGTGCTCTAGAAGTTGGTGATGAAGCTTTCTTAAGTGTTATAACTCAAAAAGTTGGAATTAATAAAATTTTATCAGGGGAGATGGTTAACTTAAAAAAATATAGCTATAAGTTAGCTTCATGGTATTTAGGTCTCATGAGCACTAGCTATCCCGTTGATAGAAGTATAACTGAAAAGTTATGTGAACATTTGCCTAAAAAGTACGCAAATAATATCTTAAATATTGCTTGTTTAATGGGTAATTATGACTTTGTCGAGATAGCACTTAGTAAAGGTGCTAACATTAATAATAAAGAATATATTTGTAAACCCATATTTCATGCTCTAAAAAGTAACAACATTGAACTAGTGAATATTCTCTATGACAAATGTAAGAATGAGCTAGATTCAGAAGAGAGTTCTTTCTTATTATGCACCGCGCTAGATTCTAATCTTAATGATGTCTACACAAAATTAATAGCTGATAAAGGTTGTTTCGACCATCAAAATATTGATGGTGAAATTCCTTTACATATAGCGGCGGTTTTTAGAAAAATAGAGGTGATGCAAGAAATACTCGCTAATACTAGCGATGAAAAAATAAACATAAAGAATAGGCATGGAAACTCTCCACTATTGGAGTGTGCTGTGTCATACCAAACATACGATTTACATGACAAGCTAAAACATTTCATTGAATCACCAAAGGTTGACTTAACACTGACCAATAATGACAATTCCAATGTGCTTCATTGTCTTGCTGGAAGAATGTGGCTTGAACATGCACTTAACGAAAACAAGTTAGCTGAAATAGTAAAAGCTATTTGTGAAAAAGGAATTTCTATAGATGCTAAGAATAACTATGGAAAAACTCCAAGAGACATTGCAACTGAAAAAGGTAATTCAGTAATGCTAACCGTACTTGATAATATAGCAACAAACGACCCAGACAATTCATGCGCAATCATGTAAATCAGAAGAGATCGATATACATAGAAACAACGAAAAAAGTGATCCCAAAATCACATAAAAATAAGCTTACATATTATGCTTTTAATGTTTGTATTGACCGTTCGCAATCATCTAAAATAGCACTAAGTTCTATTTTGTAATATTTTCACAGTAGGGTTGGTAGGTTTAATGAATTATATAGCTAAACCCTTCATATCATCCTCAGAAAATCCTAAACTAGAATGTAGTTGCAAATCT
>JAYYZF010000002.1:0-4697 GCA_036340215.1 Pseudomonadota bacterium
GTGCAAATGTTAATATCGGCTGATTTTAATTAAAAAGCAGTCGTACAATATGATAGGTACACCAATGTATACAACAATATTAACCTTGTATAAACAAGGTCTTAGTCAAAGAAAAATTGCAAGAACTACTAATACTCATCGGAAAACTGTAAAAAAGATTATAGACAGATATGAGTCTTCAAAAATAGAAACACCAATTCCATATAATAGATCTTCTATAACTGATTCATGGCATGAAGAAATAATCGACTTAATGTCAAATAAATTAAGTGCCGTAAGAATATACGAAGAACTAAGGGACAAAGGTTATCATTTAAGCTATAGCTCTTTGAGCAGATATATAAGAAATCATAACATCAAAAATACTACTTGCGTTAGATTCCATACAGACCCTGGAGAGGAAGCTCAAGTAGATTTCGGTGATATTGGCAGACGCTTTGATTCTAATGGCAAGCTGAGAAAAGCGTATATTTTTAATATGCGCCTAAGCTACAGCAGATATGATTATTATGAAGTTGTATTTGATCAAAAAGTGGAAACTTGGATTCAATGTCATATCAATGCGTTCAAGTATTTTGGTGGCATTCCTAAAGTAATCAAATTAGATAACTTGAAGGCTGGGGTTTTAGATGCAAATTTCTACGAGCCAATATGCCAAAAGGAATACAAACAGATGGCTGATCATTATAATTGCCTTTTATCACCTTGTCGTCCTTACAAGCCTCAAGAGAAAGGCAAAGTAGAAAGTGGCATAAAATACGTAAAGAACAATTTCTTTGCAGGCAGGGATTTTAAGAGCTACTCTGAGATGAACAAACAACTGCATCAATGGCTAACTAGAGCTAATAATAGGTTGCATGGCACAACTAAAAAAGCACCATCTGAGCTATTTGCTAGTAAGGAATTATTATCCTTACTCAAGCTGCCTTCGGCAGAGTTTGAACTTGAGTCACTGCATTACCGTAAAGTAGCAAAAGATTGCCATGTGAGTGTGGAAAATAATTATTACTCTGTACCATCAAAATATGTTGCAAGGGAAGTAATTGTATCTCTGGGAGTTAAAGTCGTAAAAATATATTCTCAAGAAAAACTCATTGCAACTCACGCAAGATCGAAGGGATCTGGGGTCTTTACAACAAACATCAATCACTACAATAAATATAAGAGACTATATCCTGGAAACAAAGAGCATGATGAAAAATGCAAGAAATCCATGGCGGAGATGGGTAGCAGCTGTGAGATGATGTTATCTCTTATAAAACAGAATAATAAAGATTGGCATAGATCTGTTAAAGGAATCCTTAGCCTGAGGAATTACTACAGCAATGAGTCGATAAATAAGGCCTGTGGTAGGGCTATCCATTATGGGATCAATTCTTACAGCAAGATAAAAAGTATTCTGGAGAATAATTGCTATGAATTACCGCTAAACGATTTAAGCGAAGGAGGTATCAATGCAAAATTTGGTTAGTGATTTAAGATCGTTTAAGCTGTCTGGTATGGCGTTTTCTTTGGAAGAAAGATTGATATATGCTCAAACAAATAAGCTTTCCTATAGAGAATTTTTGGAACTATTATGTGATGATGAAAAAGGCACCAGAAAGGATAATAATTACAAAAGAAGAAAAAATGCGGCTAAGCTGCCCTCTATAAAGAGACTAGAAGATTTTGATTTTGCTTTCCAGCCAACTATTGACCCAAAGCATATATCTGATCTTGCAACATGTAGATTTATCAACACAAAAGAGAATGTAATTTTAGTTGGCGGGTCAGGTACGGGTAAGACGCATCTTGCAATATCTCTTGCTTTGAAAGCTTTATCAAAAGAGTATAGCGTGTATTTTACCACTGTGTCTGATCTTCTTTACAACCTTCATATTGCTAAGGCTGATAATAGCTATCCAAGAAAATTAAAGCAGATAGTAGCTTATGACCTGCTTGTATTGGATGAACTTGGTTTTAAGCAATTACCAAAATACTCATCAGATGATTTTTTTGCCATAATCTCAAAAAGGTATGAGCATAAATCAACTATCATAACAACAAACAAAGAAATTGAGGAATGGAATGATATTTTTGATGAAGAAGTTTTAACTAGAGCTATAACTGATCGTTTAATGCATTACGCATCTATCTTCAATATTAAGGGAAAAAGTGTCTAGCGACAATTATAATTACCGGTCGCCGACAACTATAATTACCGAAATTTAGTCATAAAAAAATCACATTATTTTACATCACTTTTCCTCTCTTTTTTTGTTGATTTATGAGAATGATTTTTTGCAATTTTTGCAGCATTCATTCTGTAACTTTCAGTATTCAGCTCAAGAATAGTAGCATGGTGTACTAATCTATCTATAGCAGCAGTAGTAGTCATTTCGTCCTGGAATATTTGATTCCATTTAGAAAAAACTAAATTACTTGTAATCACTAAGCTCCTTTGCTCATAACGCTCGGCAAGTAATACAAACAATAGATCTGATTCTTCTTTTGCATAGGGTATATAAGAAATATCATCAATGACCAAAACTTCATATTTATCTAAGCGCTTGATAAAATTGTTGAGATCTAACTTACTCTTCGCAAGTAGTAATTGCTGCACTAGACTAGCTGCGCTTAGGTACAAACATTTTCTGGCTTGCATGCACCACTCTCTTGTTAAAGCTATTGCAAGATGACTTTTCCCTGTGCCAGGATTACCAAAAATTAGAATATTATCACATCTATCAATAAAATCTCCTTGTTGAAGATTTTGCAATAAGCTTGGTGATAGATTTGGTATTCTTGTGATGTCAAAATCCTTTAGGAGTTTATCCCTTGGTAATTTTGCTTTTTTTAGGAATTTTGCAATTGTTTTATTCCTACGCTCTTCAATCTCAATTGACGCTAAATCTTTTAGGTAATCAGTATAAGTTTTGCTATGCTTTTCTGCATCTATCGCTATGGATGAATAAACTTGGCTTATTGTTTCCAATTTTAAACTCTCTAACATTCCAGTTAAAATATTACTCATATGTTCCCCCTAAGCTACTAATTCTAGCAAAGAATCGTATTGATTTACCACTGGCTGATCAACGTGAACCTCAACTTTTTCTTGTGATTTAATATTCAGTAAATCTTTAATCTTATTTATGGTTGGTATAATCTTACCTTCCATCAATACAGCTATAGCCGCCTCCACTTCACTTTCACTGTTTACAGCTGCAAGATGTAATATTTGTAGATACTGTTTTGTACCATTGACTGGATGCGTTTTTATTAGCTTGTCATACACTCTACGAAAAAGAACACTTGGGAATAGATGGTCTCGATAATGATAATTTCTAAAAGCTCCGGGTTTGCGTACTAGCCCAGCAATTATATGCCTGTAATTAATTACCGCATCTGTCTTTGATTTATCTATTTTAGGCATCTCACAAACTAGCTGAGTTCCATAGTACAACTTAATTTCTCCCTGATAGATATACGCTCTTAAGTTATAACCAATTAACCTGCTAGGAACTGAGTAAGTTACTTGTTCAATTCTAATTGTGCTTGATTTTGTTACTGTTAATTCAAGTATTTCTGGTGCATAATATCTCTTTTCTGGCAAAGATTTTAATAATTTAACTTCCTCTAATAATCTATTACTACGCGCCTTATTGCGACGAGCAATAATCTTTTGTATGAATTCTTCATATTCAGTAACACTATTAAAATCATTAGAACCTCGTAACATTAACTGTTGCCTAATATCATTTTTAAGTAAATCATGACTTTTCTCTACAGAGCCATTCTCATTGCTTTTTCCTGGATTGTTAAAAGATGGAGTAACCGAATAATGTTGCATAAATTCTTTCCATTTATTAGTAGACACTCTTTTGTTCCCTATGCTTTTTGAAGCTGCTGATAAATTATCAGTTCTGTGTTCGGGAGCTACGTATCCAAGAGTAAAAACAGCATCTTCATAACCTTTACTTAGAGAATCAAAGCTTTCACTATAGCACACTGATGCATATTCCCATTTTGAATATGGTAACATAAAATGAAAAAGCAGATGTTTTAATTCATTGCACCTTATACTAACGCATAACTCGTTCATTGATGTATAATCAGACTGACTTTGTTTGCCAGCTTTAATTGTTTGATTAAAAATTATATTGTTATTAGAACCATTACTTGCACGCCATTTACGTAACAATCTTTGTAGTGTTCTTTCGTGACTATCATTGAATTTATCTGGCTGCTCGATCATTAGATGAGATAGAATTGTTTTTGCTTGCAATCCAGGGGCTTTATTCAGCATAGATTCTATCTTATCCCAATCCTCTTCAAAAACATTAGTTCTTGTCTTCCAATGACGCTCCTTCTTTAACTCTGATGGAGTTTTATTTGAAGATAAATATTTTCTAGCAGTTTTTGTACTCATTCCACTTTTTGCCGCAGCAATTTCTTGATTATATTTGTGTATCATTTGTTTTAACCTTATTACCTGTTGGTTTGTTATTGTCATTTGAATATTTATTTTATTGGATTATAAAAAACTACATTTCAGTCGTTCTTTTTACTCCAATATTATACTCGTTTTTTGACTCTTTTTTTTCCGGTAATTATAGTTGTCGCTTATAGGTAATTATAGTTGTCGGTAGACACAAGCAACCTGATAGCTGCTCTGATAACTTCACTAGATGAGTTATAAAGACCAGTTTTCACTTGAT
>JAYYZF010000003.1:0-2299 GCA_036340215.1 Pseudomonadota bacterium
TTTGTTGCCAACTTTAGAGTGGGGTCAAAAGATGATCTTGCAGATCTTTCTTGAACGCTAAAACCTAGTCCTTCTAACCACTCTCTATGTTTTTTTTCGAAATATCTTTTTGAACCCGTATCTCTGAAGTTCCAGTCTTTACCTGGGTTTACTAAGTTATAAGCTCGTGTATAAATTGCTCTTGCTAAATAAGTCTTTTCATTGTAAAGAATGTCATAAAATGATTTTTTTCCAGTTCCATATTTTTTTGTAAAAGCATCAAGTCCAATCTCATCATATTCTTTAATACTTTCAATAACTGATTCTTTACTTGGATTCACCATGTTTTAAGTATATTTTTATTAAGTTTGTGTTTCAACATATTATATGTTAACAAATATGTTATAATTATTCAAAGAACGGAATAGCTCCGTTCTTTTTTTTATGGAGATTTAATTATGGACAATGTATGTAGACAAAATAATACAAATAGCAAGATAGTAGTCAAATCAGATATTCCTGGAGATCTTTGTAACACAAAAATAGAGTCAAGAGATGGTATGGATTGGGTAATCATTAATTGCAATTGGTGTAGTCGTCTATTAAATCATGAAATAATGCAAGATTCAAATTATGCTTTGCAATGTTGGTATTGTGAAAAGTTTATACTGATTCGTCTCCCTGTAAACTGTCCGTATCCTTATAACCATACATTTGAAACTCATTTAACACATATGGAGTAAAAAACTGCCAACTATATAAAGTCGGGATTCTTGAAATTGCAGGTTCATTAGAAACAAGTGATGATATTTCAACTAAAGAGTCCGAATGGAAAAATAAATTAGGCACTAGAGCTTTTGGACTAAATGCAAATTAATAGACACACAAAAGACGCACAAATTTTCTAAAACTGTAGATACTCTCTGGTAACTGCTGATATCTTTTTGAAAGAGCTTAAGTTAATTGACTCTTTAAATTGATACTCTCTGATACTACCTAGTATTAAAAGGTTCTTTCCTTACAAGGAAGAAGTCAGAGGTTCAAATCCTCTAGCGCCCGCTGAGTTTTTCAGATATCTATACCTAAACTTAGAACAGTTCTTAGAACAACAAAGAATTAAGTCAAAAATAAAATTGGGTTTATTTTGTCCATATTTTACCTTCGACATCCATAAAACTACCTTTAATTAGGTGATTGTTTGTCTCTATGTCTCCATCAGATTTTCCTTTTAAAGTAGATATTCTTAAGCCTATGCTCGACAGATCAACTAATGGACTATTCTTTATGGACTCTTCATTTATGTTTTTAAGAAATTCTCCTCCATCTTGTGATATTGGTTTACTTAGTAAATAATTACTTATTTTTAAGCCTGCGGATTTAAAATTTTCAATGTCATCACATATACCTGATGGTTTACAACTATATCCAGATCCCGCTAAGTGTGTATTATGATTTGTCATTGCACTTATAGCAACATGTGAAGGTAAAGCAAACAACAGCTCGCCTTTTAAAGTGTCTATCCAATAATTACAAACAACATTCCCTAGATAGGTCAAGACATTAGATGATGCGATTACCTGAAGTGATGTTATTTCTGCATTTAATTCTGCATCTTGAATCTCTTTTAAGGCGTTGATTGAGTAAATTAATTTATCAATAAATATTTTAGATCCATTTAATTTCATTTCCCTTATTTCACTATCAATATCAAAATTAGTATGCAACTTAGAGAACGATATAAAGAGGTCCTTTGAGTTCAATTTATTTTTTGAATCTATTATTTTAATATCATCCAAATATATATGAACTCCTATTGCAAATTGTCCATTTACTATTGTTAGTTCTCTTGCTGAAATAATACAATATGTTACTGATGCTTCTCCCATGTCTATTTTCTGCATTCCTAGGTGTTTAGTCCTCAATTTTGCTTCAGGTATTAATCTTGAAGCTTCTTTACGAAATAATTTATTTATCGATGTTTTGCATACTCCTGCATCAAGGATAAATATAGGATAAGTTTTTGAGAAATAGTTGTTTTTAGCAAATCTTTGTATATTTGGTAAGTATGGCATTACACCACCCAAAGGATTCATTAAACTTTGCATTACTTGGTTACCATTAAAAACAAAAATAACAGATAATATGCAGAAAGTATTCTTGAAAAAAGTTATTCCTATTCATATAACTTGTCGAGTGCTTTATCTAGCTCAGGAAGTGATCTAACAATATTTTTTCCTTCACCTAACAATCCCCAACAAAAATTATTTGGAAAAAATACATTGTTGGCATTAATACCTATAACTTTTTTATTTGATGCTGT
>JAYYZF010000004.1:0-2041 GCA_036340215.1 Pseudomonadota bacterium
TATTATGTCCCGACATATAAAAATAGTTGTATCATAGAATCAATATGCCACTGGTTTAACCAAAATGAAAGTATACCCTACCAGCTTGATATTGAAGAAATACAGAGTCTCAAGCATGATATTACAAGAAAGTGGGAAGCTATAACTGGAGGTATTTATAATTATGGGGCAAGCCCAGGTGCAACTAAAATGCCTCACTTTGATGAGTTCATGCTACTTTCACAAACTAAAAGTGGATACTACGAGGAATTCCAGTACAATATTTGTTGTAACTTTATATATCTAGCTGAAAAAGAATTTGGCGTAAAATGTAGCAATAATCTGCTCTTAAAATCCCCGAGAAAAGAACCTAATAAGCGTTTAAATCAATCATTACTTGCAACTTGTTGTTCTCTAGGCCTTTTAGTTTGCTATCTATTAAGCCCATCAAACGCGACAAAAATAATGACAGCTGGAATTCTTGGAAAATTACCCCTCATAAATAGTTTGCCTATTTTGCAGATAGTAATTATCTCAGTATTACTGCACACAAGCATCAATATTTTTATTGAAACCGTTAATATTGAAAATAAAACCTCAAAAAAATCAGCGCTTAAGTATACTTTTATCTTTATTGTATCGCTAGCAATCATAACCTTAATTTCTTTTATACTACCATCTTTCAGCATAATTATTAGCCAACTCCTACCATGGCAAGCTATAAATGTCAGTGGCGTACCACTTTTACAAGCAGGCATTATATCCCTTGTAATCAGTCTAATTTCATTTGTAGTAAATAATATTGGTGGTAATGGGTTAAAAATTCCTCCTTCAGGGGTAAATAACAATGTAATTGATCTTAAGTCAGACGAACTAAAGCACGATACCTCATCAAACCTTACAGCTAATCATATTTTAAATAATACTAATACAAGTAATACAGAAATCCAATCTGCACAGGGCTTAAGGTTTGGAAACTAACAGTTATTATAAATTATCAAAATAATAAACTTAGAGGATTTTTTACATGGCACTAAAAGAAAGATATCAATATATAGAATGGGTAGACGAGCAAAAATCTGATTTCAGGCTTATGGTCCCCATCGTGCGATCAAATGGGATCTCATTAGATAATACTTGCTCAGCAATTAGATCTTATCGAGAATTCTTAGGTTATGAATCAAGTGGCATAAGTACTGGATTTAAAAATAGTAAACTTGGTGCGGAAGTATCATTAAGAAATATTTTACGAGACACAAACGACCCAGTTTTGATAAATAGAGCCAACGACTATTTGCTCTATTTATCAACAAATAGTTTTACTCTTCGAAGAGATACTAGTTACGGAGGAATATTTAGAAAACTGAACTTGAAAAATTCTAACATATATACTTTAGAACTTCATCCAAGTTATAGACACTCTCCATATGTTGCTCCTCCAGAAACTATTATATTCAGAGCAAGTAAATTAAAATTCACAAAACCCTATACTCAAGTTAATAATACTACTAGTTTAAAAAAAACATTTGTGGATAAAGTGTTAAATGATGGAAAAACTATATTAGATGATATACAAAAAGATATTGCAAAAGATCAAGAAAAAAGTAATGACAAGAAACCAAATAAATTACAGATTAAACGTATATCAATATTGCTGGATATAGTTATCAATAACTTTAATAAAGCTTCAGCAAAAGATAAAGAATTAGTATCCATTACAATTGCATCATTACACAAAATGGGACTCCCGCAAGAATATTTTCCGCTTAGAAAAATAGAGCCATTATGGAGAAATTCTACACAAAGTTGCCAAACAACAAGACTATGTACAGGAGATGGCTCTTTAAGAAAAGAAACTTCTACTACAACCACACGAAAATTCTCTAAGGAAGGATTAGAAGCCCTATATTTTTATTTTAGCACAATAATAGCTCATCCATCTAAACTTACTGATGAAGAAATAGTTGATAATATAATTAATATATTAAACCTGCCGATGGGATCACTAAAGATGACTAGTGATTTACTAAGGCAGATTATGAACGTTAGTAAAAATTCTGAA
>JAYYZF010000005.1:0-4003 GCA_036340215.1 Pseudomonadota bacterium
TATTTTTTGAAAAATATCAGGTGATTTTTTTCTTATTTTAATGGCGCTTATTTGTAGACAATAACAGAAATTATAACTTAATAGACCGTATGCTAACTTTTTTAAGTATCAATATCTTTGTAAATAATTAGATTGTTAGTAATAGTTGTAATAGTCAAACCCACTTGATATTCTAAACGTGATAGATAAAGTTGCACGGAGATACTGTTAAAATATGAACAAAAAAACAACTGAAAAAAATAACGAAAATTACCAAGGTATATTTGATATAAAACTAGCAAAATATGTTAAATCTGGTAGTGAAAGAGACATATATATATATCAGCAGATTTTCCTAATCAAGTTTTAAAAGTACCGCATACTAGTTTAAGCGGAAAAACATTGAAAAAACCTGTTAAAAAATTTTTTAAGAATATTTTATTCAAATATTACCCAAAAGCTAGTCATAGTTTTGTAAGAAGGGAGATTAAAGAATCTGAAAAATGTTTGAAATTAGAAAAGATAATCAAGAAAAAACCTCCAATATCAATCTATCTAGGCAAATTAGAAACAACAGTAGGAGTAGCTTACATATATACCAAAGCCTGTAATGAATCAGGAGAAGTGGGGCTAAATTTTAGTGAGGCTAGAGAGAAACTTGGTGATCTAATATGCTTAAAATTATTAAATGAATTAGTAAAAGAAATATTTGACTGGAAAATTATTTGTCACGAATTTACACTATTAAATATTGTTTTAGAAGAAACTGAGGAAAGTAAAAGATTTATTTTAGTAGATGGGTTCGGTGATCCATACCCCATTCCCCTATACTCTTTAAGCTCCAGTCTTAATAGATACCTAATGAAGAAAAAAATAAAGAATAATAGTAGACGCTTTCCATATATTTGGAATGATAAAACTAATTTGTTTGAGCAAAAAACAATATAAATACAGTACAAATGCAGTTTTTACGCCATTTAGCACCAACTATAAAGAAGTTAACAAACAGCAAATATAGGAAGAAATTATTTAATTTATATTATTATAATAACTTTACTAGTTAACTTATATGCTTAAATTTCTCTATGAGTTATCGTAGTTTTGTAGAAATATAAAATATTAATTTCATAACAAATTAATCAATTATAATTTATCTGAAACTTTAAAATAAAAAAAATTTTCATATTTATGTCTAAAATCATGTACCACAAAATGTTTTATATTGATCATCATCGCCAGAGTAATATTTAAAATATTCTAAGCCTTCTTTATCCTTGTAAGGATCTTTTACAGCATCTAACAAGTTTAGATATAACTTTAATTCTCCCTCGCTTGCTGCTGCCAAGGCATCTTCAACTAAATGATTACGCGGAATGACAACTGGATTCGAACTTTTCATTAGAAGAATAGATGACTGTTTAGATATTGTATTTTTAGAGCTCCTTTTACGGTATTTTTGATAAAACTCATCAAAATCTTTGCAATTATAAATATCTCCTTCAGGTTTATTCTCTTTACTAAGATCACGAAAAGTATTTGTATAGTCTAATTTGTTTACATACATCCAATTAAGTAGGTCATAAATCAACTCTTCATCTCCACTATCATATGAATCTAAACCTAGTTTTGACTTCATCATATCAAGCCACTTAGCTTGATAAATACTTGGGAACTGGTCAACTATCCTCTCTGCCAAGTTAATTGCTATTGCTAAATCATTATCGATTAAAGGTAATAATGATTCAGCAAATCTAACAATATTCCAATGTGTTATTTTAGGCTGATTCGTATAGGAATAACGACCATGGTAATCAATAGAACTAAACACAGTATTAGGGTCATAATTGTTCATGAAGGCACAAGGACCATAATCTATAGTTTCTCCAGAAATGGCCATATTATCAGTATTCATAACACCATGTATAAATCCAATTCTCATCCAATTAACAACTAGATCTATTTGTCTCATCATAACTGCTTGTAACAAAGATAATGCTTTATTTTCACAATCAAGCAAGTCAGGATAATGGCGCTCTATAGTGTAGTTCATAAGTTTTTCAGAAATATTTTTATCTTTTTTAAAGTTTGCAAATTCAAAAGTACCACAACGTATGTGAGAACTAGAAACTCTTGTTAAAATAGCGCCTGGTAAACTTGTTTCCCTCTCTATATTTTCACCTGTTGCAACAACGGCAAGGCTACGTGTTGTTGGGACACCAAGATTATACATAGCCTCTGATATTAGATATTCTCTCAACATTGGTCCTAACGCAGCCTTACCATCGCCACTCCTAGAAAAAGGTGTTCTGCCAGAACCTTTCAATTGAATATCAAACCTTTTACCATCCTGAGCTATATATTCACCTAGAATATGCGCTCTTCCATCACCAAGTAGAGTAAAGTTCCCAAATTGATGCCCTGCATAGGATTGTGAGAAGGGAATTGAGCTAGGAGCAATTAAATTTCCAGAGAAAATACCTGCTTTTTCAGAATCAGTAAAATCAGAAAAATCTAGTCCTAGTGATGCTGCTAAGTCATTATTTAAAATAACTACCTTTGGAAAGGGAACAGATGCAGGTTTAGACTTTACAAATAGCTGACCTGGAAGATTTGTATAAGTAGTCTTAAAGTTAAATTTGCATTTTTTCATAAATTTATTCAAGGGGAAATAATATTTAATATATTCAACTCAGCAAAAATAAAAATCAAGAATTGTCTTAGTTAAAATTATTTTTTAAATTATACTTATCATCTCACAAATAAGTTTTAAGAAAATAACTACAAGTTACAAAAGTAATATTCCATAATGTTTTCAGACGTAACTGCAATATTTTATAAGTGCGGATTAGTAAAGCTTTTAGTTAAACGTAAACTTACTTAACTTTTAAAACCTATTCTTCTTGTTTAAACCATTCTGGGAATGGGTCTGGTATGTTAAAGTAGCTACTGGTATTTGACAGATAATCCTTGACTAGGCACTCATCTAAAAGCTTTCTTATCGCCGTCTCATCCATCTCAGCTTTTATTCCAATAAACACTATTTGCTGTCTTCTATCACCATAATCCTCATCCCAATAATCTTTTATTGTTTCCTCAACAGTCTCATCATCGGGCCATTCATCCTGAGATACAGAAGCCAACCAACGCCCTATTCCCTGGTGCTGAACAAATGCCCCTGCTTGGGATAACTCCCCAACAAAATCAGGCCTACTTGCTAACCAAAAGAACCCCTTAGCTCTTACCACGCCTGGCCACTCAAGATTGAAAAAATTGAAAAGTTTAGTTGGATCAAAAGGTGCACGAGCAGAGTAGATGAAACTCGATATACCATACTCCTCTGTTTCTGGCACATGGTCCTTAAAATTATAAAGCTCCTGTGCCCATAGTGGGTGTTTCTGAGCCTCCTCCAAGTCAAAACTTTTTGTATTCATAACCTCATCTAAATCAACCTTTGACTGAGAGGTTTCGATAATCTTAGCCCTTGAATTTAGACTACGAATAATTGATCTAACAGTTGCTAACTCATTTTCTGAAACAAGATCAACTTTGTTTAATATAATAACGTTTGCAAACTCTATTTGCTCCACAAGTAAATCTACTAATGTACGCTCATCTTCCTCACCTAAACTTTCACCCTGATCTCTAAGAAAATCAGTAGAGCTATAATTTTTCACTAGATTAGCAGCATCAACAACAGTTACCATAGTATCGAGTTGTGCTACATCAGAGAGACTATTACCCTCTTCATCACGAAAGTCAAAAGTTGTAGCTACAGGAAGTGGCTCAGATATCCCTGTGCTCTCAATAAGTAAGTAATCAAATTTGCTATCTGCGGCCAAGTCACGCACTTGCATTAGAAGATCTTCACGCAAAGTACAGCAAATACAGCCATTACTCATTTCAACTAGTTTTTCCTCGGTTCGTGAAAGATTTCCTCCTCCCCTCTCTACTAAATCAGCATCTATATTAACTTCACTCATGTCATTTACAATAACAGCAACCTTACGCCCCTCGCGATTATTCA
>JAYYZF010000006.1:0-70544 GCA_036340215.1 Pseudomonadota bacterium
GATCCATTGAATTTATTTTTAAGGCTAAAGAATCAATTTGACTTTGATTTAGATTATGGTTACTAACTAATGAAGAAGTGCCATCTATTTCAGAGATATTCAAGGTTTGTAGAACACTTAATAAACTACTCCTTAAGAATCCTGCCTCAGGATCATCTTGAACTACAGCTGTTAATACTCTATTTAAAAGGGGCTCCACAATTTGTAATAAACTTTTTTTATCATTGTGTTTATCATTCATTAAAAATCCAAGAAGACTACTATTTTTTGCTGTCTCTGAATAATTGTTTGTCACAAGGGATGATTCAATAATATCCATTATTACTTTAGTGAGTATATTTAAACTTTCGGGATTTTCTCTTAGGGCAGTACTATTTGCTGGGTCATTTAATAAGTCTATAATATTTTTATAAACAAAACGCATACTATCTGGACGTGAAGATAGAATATTTTCAACCAAATTTTGTACTATGGGTAATGAGTTAGGATTTTTTAAAATAGGAATTATCGCAGGTAATAATCCTTGTAACTTACTCAGAATAATATTATGTCCCCCACCAGTTCTATTCTTTACATAATTAAGGATTGCCAATGTATTTTCTTGGGCATTATGTAACTGATAGGCACTAATATCATGCCCCTGCCCTCCTCCAATAGCACCTCTTCTAAAGGATGGCATACTGGCATTAATCTGAGATTGCCCCACTGATATAGCACCAAATGTAGCTATTGTCCCAAATTTCATAGGGTCAGCTATTACATCCTCAATAATGTTTGAAATTTTAGTTAAAGTATCATTATCATTTACATCGATATTAGCTAAAATTCCTGGCACTAAAGGTAAAATTTGCTTACAAATAAAGTTTACATCCATTGGTGTAGAGTACGTTTTAAAATCGTCCCCTATTTTTTCTGCGCGCCTCTCATCTTCAGTAATATTATCAAAATTTTTAGTTCCAGTAGACTCAATTTTTTCAATAAATTCTTGGCATGTTGTTGAATCTACCCCAAGGAAGTTTATATTAATATCTGGATGCATTGACTTGAAGTTTTTTGTATATATATCAACAGCATCCTTAACAATTTGTGCTTTTTCTTCTACTTTACCATAGTATTCTGTTTGAGCTAAAGCATTAGCAACAACGTAATTTAATTCCTTCATGACCATATCTAACTTATCAGGACCTATAATCTCATTGAGACTTAGCACACTGGCCACAATAAATTGATTACATGTATATTTAACATCTACTTGTTGCTTCATGAATGACTTAAATTCACTTTTTAAGCTTTCACTTGGCTCGCTGCCAGAGTAAGCGCCAATAACTTTTTTATGCTGCCAAAATGAATAAGCGCGAGTCTCAAAGAAATCTTGTGCTGGTTTATCTATATAAGCTTTTATAAAGGTATCGTAAATATTTGCTTCCATTCCAAGAAAATTTATCTTAGCTTCTTTATTTAGAGCCATATCTAATAATTGCGGTCAATTAATGGCTAAAAATTTCTGACCTAAATCACTATTTAAATATGGAATAATATCTCCTGTTTTAAAACCCCAACCTGCTATATCCGTACCCGTATAAGAAGATACAACCGAGTAAAGTCCAGAAACAGCAGATCCTGCAGCATTTATCATGCCACCATCACCTTCATATTGAGCTATTAGAGCATTAACCTCTTTAAAAAAGTTAACTTTAGGATCACCTACAACATAGCCAGTCATACCTGTACCTGATCTAGATAATAATGTTGCGGTCTTGTTTTTTTCGTCTGATGTTCTTACTCTTTTTACTTGCATAGCAAGGCCTAAAATTATACTACATATATATATAGTACAATTGACCCTAAAATGCTGAATTTAAACAAAATAAAATGTTTAAAACTAAAAAGCCCAGTAAAAACTGGGCTTTTTAGTTTTGCTAATGATCTACAATTTAATCTTTGTTATCTACAAACCTTACTAGAGACATCAAAGCATTATCTCCTGCTCTATAGCCACATTTAAGAATACTTAAGTAACCACCAGGACGCTCTTTGTATTTTGGCCCAAGCACTGTCATTAATGTTTTAACTGCTTCTTTCTCTCTTAGCTTTGAAAATAATAATCTATTAGTTGCATCAGGATTACCCTTTGCAGCCTTAGTAATCAAAGGCTCTATGAACATACGTAACTCCTTTGCTTTCTGCAAAGTTGTCTTAATTTTACCATGCTCTATTAGAGATACCGCCATGTTTGCAAACATAGCTTTTCGATGCGATGCATTTCTATTAAGTTTTCTACCTTGTTTTTTATGTCTCATCTTGTAACCCTCTCTTACATATCAGCTAAAGGAGCTGTCCAATTTTCTATTCTCATTCCAAGTGTAAGGCCATGTGCAATTAATACATTCTTAATTTCATTTAATGACTTTCTTCCTAAATTGGGAGTTTTTAGCAAGTCACTCTCAGAACGCTGAACTAAATCACCAATGTAATGAATATTCTCTGCTTTAAGACAATTAGCAGCTCTGACAGTCAATTCTAAGTCATCTACTAACTTTGAAAGTAACGGGCTGAGTTCATTACCTTTTGCCTCTTCTTTTTCTTTGCCAAAATCTTCTGAAACCTCAGCAAAGGCTGAAAGTTGGTACTGTAAAATTGATGCTGCGGTTCTAATAGATTCATAAGCATCAAGAGTGCCATTGGTTTTCAAGTGTAAAATAAGCTTGTCCAGATCTGTTCTGTTCTCAACTCGAGCATTCTCAACCTGATACATAACTTTTGTAACGGGAGAATATGTAGCATCTAATTGCAAAACACCAATGTCAGCTGACTCTTCTAAATCAGCCTCACGTCTCATGCTTACAGTCTCGTAACCAACTCCTGTGTTGACCTTTAAAGTCATATTCAGCTCTCTATCTGAAACTACATTGGCGATAACATGCTCTGGGTTAATTATCTCAACATGACCATCGGTTTGCAGATCTGCAGCAGTAACAACAGCAGGCCCTTTAACATTTATTTTTAAAGTTGCTTCTGACACATCATGCACCTTAACCGCCAAACTCTTTAGGTTAAGTAATATCTCTACCACGTCTTCCTCGACCCCCTCAAGGGCAGTATACTCGTGCATAACACCGTCAATCTGAGCTTCGGTGACAGCTGCACCCGGGATAGAAGAAAGTAAAATACGTCTTAACGCATTACCGATTGTATGTCCAAAACCACGCTCAAAAGGCTCCAACGTTATTTTTATATTATTATTGCCACAATCTTGTATAGATAAATCTTTCGATTTAGGAATAAGATAGGATAAATCTACGCTCATAAAATATCACCAATTACTTAGAATAAAACTCAACTACTAAATTAACCTTGAAATATGAAGGAAAGTCTTCAGAACTAGGAAAATTCTTAACAATACCGGATAGATTTTTCAAATCTACGTCTAACCATGAAACTTCCTCACGTAAATCAGACATCTTGACTGCATATGCAATCCTATCCATAGACTTAGAAGACTCTTTAACACTGACAACATCACCCTCGGCAATAAAATAAGATGGTACATTCACTCTTTTACCATTTACTTCAATATGACCATGGGAAACTATCTGTCTAGCATCCGATCTAGTAGCTGCAAAACCTAGTCTATAGACTACATTATCAAGTCTTCTCTCAAGTAAACCTAATAGGTTTTGTCCTGTGGAACCCTGCATACCGGATGCCATTGTGTAATAACGCTTGAACTGCTTTTCTAACAGCTCATAATAGTTACGTATGGTCTGCTTCATTTTAAGCTGAATACCATAGTCTGAGCCACGCCCACGTCTTTGGCCATTACTCCCAGGAACAACACCAAATTTACATTTCTTTTCAATCGCGACCCCACCGCTTTTATTTTCTAAGTTAAAGTTAACGCTTCTTGATAACTTACACTTTGGACCAGTATATCTTGCCATTTTTTACCTCTACTAAACTCTTTTCTTCTTACGACGACGACAACCATTGTGTGGAACCGGAGTACACTCAACTATACGTAGCACTTTCAAACCAGATGTGTGTAGGCCTCTAACTGCACTTTCACGTCCACTACCAGGTCCTTTAATCATAACACAAATTTGGCTCATACCCATGTCAACTGCTCTTGCACCAGCATACTTTGCCGCCTCTTCAGCAGCATGTGAAGTTGACTTCCTCGCGTTTTTCTGAGTCTTACCACCACTTGCAGCACAGATAACATCTCCACTAGGTGTAGTAATTGTGACTATTGTGTTATTGAAAGTAGCTTGAATATATGCGTTTCCTAATGAAGGAGCTTTTTTAACGCTTCTTTTCTTTGCTGTTTTTTTTACTTGTGCCATAATAAACCTTAATTATTTTTTAACTACTACGCTTACGCTTCTTTCTAGTCTTCGCGTTTGTCTTAGTACGCTGTCCCCTAACTGGTAAACCTCTTCTGTGTCTTATTCCTCTATAACAACCTAGGTCCATGAGACGTTTGATGTTCATACCAACTTCACGACGAAGCTCACCTTCTACTGTGTACGTCGCAACAATACCACGAATAACGTCAAGTTGCTGCTCCGAGAGATCCATAACTTTTACGCTAGGGTCAATCTTTGCCTCAGCACATATCTTGTAAGAAGTTGTCTTACCAATACCATAAATGTATGTTAGCGCACACCAAATGTGTTTTCTTTTGTCTAATGTACGACCTGCTATTAAGGCCATGTTCACCTCCAGTAGTGTTTGACTATGAGAAAAGCCTAATAATACTAGGTTAACTCATAAAAATCAACGATTAAATTAACCTTGACGCTGTTTATGGCGCCCATTTTTACAAATAACTTGTAATCTTCCGTGACGCTTAATCAACTTGCAATCACGACATATTTTTTTTACTGATGCTCTAACTTTCATAATAGCTCCAAAATTTATCTTAATAAGCCTAATTGGCCTGACTTATCTTTACTTTTTTTAAGTATAGATTCATATTTCTGCGACATCAAATGAGATTGGATTTGCGTAATAAAATCCATTATTACGACAACAACAATCAGCAGTGAAGTGCCGCCGAAGTAAAAAGACACATTCCAAATACCTCTTAACATATCTGGTAGTAATGCAACAGTTGCAAGATAGGCAGCTCCAATCAATGTCAATCTACCCATAACTTTGTCTATGTAGTCAGCTGTGTTCTTTCCGGGACGCAGCCCTGGAACCATTGCACCTGAGCGCTTGAGGTTGTCTGCAGTTTCAAGTGGGTTGAAAACCATTGCTGCATAGAAAAAAGAAAAGAAGAATATGGCAGAAACTAAGAAGAGAAAATAAAGCGGCTGCCCTGGACTCAGCCAAAACATTAATTGGTTAAATAAGTCATACTGAGAGGAAGCAGTGTAAAAATTGGCTATAGTTGTAGGAAATGCTAATAAAGAAAACGCAAATATTGGAGGAATAACTCCAGTAAGGTTTAATTTTAGAGGAAGATGAGAAACCCTGGCAGCATAAAGTTTATTTCCATGCTGTCGTTTAGCATAATTTACTGATATTTGCCTTTGTGCTCTTTCAACAAATACTATGAAACCGACTATTGCAAGTATTGAAGCAGCAAGAACTAAAAATGAGAGTGGCTGCATTTGTCCTTGTTTTACCTGAGTCAGAACCTGCCCAATACCAGCTGGTAATCTAGAGACAATTCCAGAAAAAATTAACAGTGAAATACCATTACCGATACCCTTCTCTGTAATCTGCTCACCTAACCACATCAGGAAAAGAACACCGGTGGTCAGAGTTACACAGGTAGTTATGTAAAATGGGATGCCGGAATAAGTTACTGCCCCTTGAGCAACAAGCATCTTCGCTATACCTATTGACTGGAATAGAGCAAAACCCAAAGTAGCGTAGCGCGTGTACTGAGTAATCTTACGCCTTCCAATCTCACCTTCTTTCTTTAACTGTTCTAACGAAGGTAATGATACCGATAACAATTGCATAATAATGGATGCTGTAATATATGGAAAAACACCTAAAGCAAATAAACTCATTCTGGATAATGCGCCACCTGAAAACATATTGAACATGTCAAGTACGCCACCTTTATGCTTCCCAAATAGAACTGTTAACTTAACAATATCAACACCTGGAATAGGTATATGAGCTCCAAGACGAAAGATAACTAAGCCAAATAAAACAAATAGTAGTCTTTTCTTGAGCTCGTTAAAGCCCGCTTGAGAAAATTGGGGCATTTGGGCTGCGCTATTTGCACTATTAGCCATCTTAAACTACCTCACCACCAAGCTTTTCAAGCATCGCCTTTGCGCCTTTTGACACAGCTAAGCCATGCAGCTTCATTTTAATATTTAATTCACCACTTAAGAAAATTTTCACATATTTCGTAGATTGTTTCACAATCCCATACTTCTTGAGAACTGCTAAGTCAACCTGAGCCTGATCTTCCTGGGCAATTTTTGCTAGCATACTTGTAGGAACACTCTCAGCGGCTAAGCTCTTCTTAGATATAAAACCAAATTTTGGCACACGGCGCTGTAATGGCATTTGTCCACCCTCGAAGCCTACCATACCTAAACAGCCTCGGGATTTTTGGCCCTTATGACCTCTTCCACAAGTTTTACCTCTAGAACCTATACCACGACCTACTCTTCTCTTATTCTTTGCTGAACCTTCAGCAGGTCTTAAATTATTAATCTCCATTAGATACCCTCCACACTAAGTAGAAATATTACCTTATTTACCATACCTCTATTTTCAGGAGTATTCGCAACCGTTACTTCACTATTTATCTTTCTTAAACCTAAACCTTTGACTGATGATTTCTGCTTTGCAGTAAGGCCATTAGTGCTCTTAATTAGTTTAACTTTTAAACTTTGCATAGATGTTGCGGGTAACAGCTTAGACATTGCTACTCTCCTGTTTTTAGTTCTGGTGTTATAAAGACCTCACTAACTGCAACACCTCTTCTACGAGATACTTCAAGTGGGTCTATCATTGACTGTAATCCAGCAATAGTTGCCTTAACTACATTGAAAGGGTTTGACGACTTAACACATTTTGCAAGTACATTTTCTACGCCTAACACCTCAAATACAGCACGCATAGCTCCGCCAGCTATTATACCTGTACCTTCTGACGCTGGTCTCATAAAAACCTTAGTAGCTCCAAATCTGCCAGAAACAGAATGTTGTAGTGTTTTGTTGCTTAGGTTTATATCAACCATGCTGCACTTAGCAGACTCAGTAGCCTTTCTGATAGCAACAGGTACATCTTTAGCTGTACCACTACCGCACCCGACTTTACCATTACCATCACCAACAACAACTGTTGCAGAAAAACTAAAGTCTCTTCCTCCACCACGAGCTTTTGATGTTCGACGAACGCACACTAACTTTTCTCTGTACTCAAATGGAGAATTACTACTACCAGCTTCTTGTGTTCTACCATAACTCATAAATATAACCTCGTTAAAATTCTAATCCGCCAGCGCGAGCACCATCTGCTAATGCCTTAACCCTACCATGATAACGATAGCCACCACAATCAAATGCCACTTTTTTTATACCAAGCTTAATTACTACCTTCGCAAACTCTTCGCCAACCTTAGTAGCTGCTTTGATATTTCCACCGTAACCAAGAGATTTTCTCAATGCTGGAGTCATGCTTGAAACCGAAGCTAACATTCTACCTTCAGCACTAATTAAACTAATATAAACATGCTGGCTAGTCTTACGCGCCAAAACTCTATAAGCACCAAGCCTTTTAATATGCTCTCTTTTCTTAACTCTAGCTCTATTACTCATTGTTTTTTCACCTCTTTTAGTGATATGGACTCGTCTGAATATCTAATGCCTTTTCCTTTATATGGCTCTGGTGGTCGTAAGGATCTTATATTAGCTGCAACCTGACCAAGTAGCACATTATCTATGCTTTGCAATACTATTTCTGTCTGGTTTGGCATAGTTACTGTAACAGCAGCTGGCACATCATAAATATCTGGATGCGATTTACCCAAGCTTAAATTTATCTTTGAGCTGCCCTCAAGTTTTGCCTTATAACCAACTCCTACAAGAAGTAATTTTTTCTCGAAACCAACAGTTAAACCTTTCAAAATATTTTCTATTCTTTTCCTTGCAGTTCCAACTTGCTCTCTTGACTTAGGATTAGTCAACGTAAATGAGATAACACCATCAGTAATAGAAAAAGTAACGTCAGGGTGAAGGTTATATGACATACTTCCTTTAGTAGAACTAAATGAGAAAGTTTGACCTTCAACTTTTACGGTAACTGCTTCTGGGATAGTGAGAGGATTTCTTTCTGCTCTCATTAAGATTCTTTTTTCTGTGTTTAATTCAGTATGAGTCATTATTATTCCTCTTATATTGAAACGTAGAATAAAACTTCGCCACCAAGGTTGGCAGCTATTGCATCTTTATCAGTCATTACACCCTTAGATGTTGAGACAATAGTAGTACCTAATCCACTTTTATAACGAGACTGCTTTAACTCCAAAACGCTCTTATAAACTCTTCGTGAAGCCTTACTAACCCTACTTATTACACTCATAACAGGGTTTTCATTGTGATATTTGAGAACGATACTAATCTGTTTTTTGACGTCACCGAGAATACTGTAGTTAGTTATATAGCCTGCTTTCTTCAGCACCTTCAGTATTTCTTCTTTATGCACAGAGTGAGGAACACTTACTGTTGGATGCTTACGCATGTTTGCATTTCTAATTCTTGTCAACATATCCGCTATAGGATCTTGCATACTCATTATTCTATTTCTCCTATTACCAACTGGACTTAAATAAGCCAGGTACATTACCAAATAAAGCCTGCTTTCTTAAGCAACAGCGACATAAACCAAACTTCTTAAATACACCTCTTGGCCTACCGCAAGCTAGACAACGATTAGTCCAACGAGTTGGTGACTCATCTAACTTACGCTTTTGTAGCTTTACAACTGCATCCATAACCTCTTGAGCAGATGAGTTAGGGCTACTAATTATCTTCTTCAATGCTTCCCTATTTTGCACACGCCCATGGTAAGACCTTCTACGGTTCTCTCTTGCTATCATTCTTTTAGCTGCCATAATTTTCTCTCTAAATTAATCAATAAATGGGAAATGAAACCCTTTTAACAAAGAATGAGCTTCTTTATTAGAAGGTGCAGATGTCACAATTACAATATCCATTCCAAGCATCTGAGTCACTTTCTCATACTCTATTTCAGGAAAAGCTATATACTCAGGTATTCCAATAGACAAATTCCCTCTACCATCAAACGACTTAGCACTATATCCTCTAAAATCTCTAACCCTAGGAAGAACTATAGAAACTAAACGCTGCAAAAAGTTATACATGTTGTCATCACGAAGTGTAACTTTAACCCCTATAGGCCAGCCATCCCTAATTTTAAAACCGGCTACTGACTTTCTAGTCTTGGTAACCACAGCTTTTTGTCCAGCAATCGCAGATAAGTCCTCTAAGGCTTTATCGACAAGCTTCTTGTCAGCAACTGCTTTACCACCTAAGCCTATGTTTAAAACTATTTTTTCTATCTTACCAACTTGCATGATACTAGAATATTTATATTATTCCATTAGAGCTGGAACAACAACTTTTTTGTAATGATCTTTAAAATCTAAACCTGCCATACTATTTTTACCTAAATTTAATTATCTAATATCGTTTCTGTTTTCTTGTTGAAAAATACCTTCTTAGAGTCTTTCTGGGACTTAACCCCGAGCTTCATGGCTTTTCCAGAGTTGCTATCATACCTTGCTACGTTAGAGATATCAATTGGAAGTTCCTTTTTCTTAATTCCGCCTTCAATCTGTGCATTTGGGTTTGGCTTCTGATGAAAAGTAGCTAAATTTATGCCTTCCACCAAAACCTTGTTCTTCTCTGCAAAAACTTTTAATACTTGGCCTGTTTTACCCTTGTATTTTCCTGTTAATACAATAACTTCAATACCTTGTTTAATCTTTGCTAATGCCATAATAATGCCCCTTTTATAATACTTCTGCAGCTAGTGATACTATTTTCATAAAGCCAGCTCTTAGTTCCCTGGTAACCGGTCCAAAAATTCTGGTTCCAATTGGCTGTTTCTGTGAATTAAGTAAAACTACCGCATTTTTATCAAACTTGATTGTTGAACCATCTGGTCTACGAATTTGTGAGGCAGTTCTAACTACTACTGCATATGAAACACTACCCTTAGTAACTTTTGAACCAGGCTGTACTTCTGTTACACTCACTCGGATAACATCACCAACATAAGCATATCTTCTTTTAGATCCGCCAAGAACCTTAATACATGTGGCTTTTCTACCTCCACTGTTATCGGCTACATTTAAAACTGTCTGCATCTGTATCATTTTAAATTCCTCATTAATGCAAGTTACTGTACTTGTGCTTTTTTCACAACCTTTGCTAGCTCCCAACTCTTCATCTTTGAGTGCGGCCTACTCTCGCGAATAGTCACAAGATCGCCAACACCACAAATGTTATTTTCATCATGAGCATGTATTTTTGTTGAGCGTGATATAAACTTGCCAAGTAGGCTATGCTTAACACGACGCTTGATTAAAACTACAATAGTTTTATTATTAGTTGCTGATACAACAGCACCTGACAATTCTCGACTTAATTTTTTTTCAGTCATTTTTTAACCCCACTCGTTACTTCTGCTATAACTGTTTTTATACGAGCTATAGTTGTTCTTATCTGCTTGAAACGATGGGTTTTAACTTTTTCCCCTGCACCAAGCTGCATACGCAAATTAAAATGTTCTTTTCTTAACTCTAAGATATCTTTGATTAAGTCACTCTTAGTCTTCTTTCTTAAATCTTCTACTTTATGCATTAGCCTCAATCTCCCCATTAATTCTACTTATCATTGAAACCTTTACTGGTAACTTTGCACCAGCTAACTTGAATGCTTTTTGTACAAGCTCAAGCTCTACTCCCGCAATTTCGAAAAGAACAGTTCCAGGCTTTACGAGAAATACATAGTATTCTACGTTACCTTTACCTTTACCCTGTCTTACCTCTAAAGGCTTTTTCGTGATAGGCTTGTCAGGAAATACCCTGATCCATACTTTACCGCCTCTTTTTACACATCTAGCGATGGCACGTCTTGCAGCCTCTATTTGTCTTGCATTTAAACGGCAATAGCCATGAGCTTTCATGCCATATTCTCCAAAACAAACAGTAGGATTCTTGGCCATACCTCTATTGCGACCTTTTTGCATTTTTCTAAATTTTGTCTTTTTAGGTGGTTGTAACATCTACCTATCTCCAATCAACAATAGTAAATCTAGGCATCAGCCTTCTTATTCTCAACATCACCGAGATAAATCCATACTTTTATCCCAATAATACCATACGTAGTCATAGCCTCATGAACATCATAATCTATGTTTGCACGCAATGTATGTAACGGTACTCTACCTTCACGGCACCACTCTGAACGAGCAATTTCAGCACCTCCAATTCTACCTGATACACATATCTTTATACCAAATGCCCCAGCTCTCATAGAATTCTGAACCGCTCTTTTCATAACTTTTCTGAACTGAGCACGCTTTTCTAATTGCTGTGCAATACTTGCAGCAACAAGTTTGGCTGATAAATCTGGCTTCTTGACTTCCTTTACAGTAACATGTGCTTTGCACTTTAAGTACCTAGAAGCTAAAGCCCTTAATTCTTCAACATCACCACCTTTCTTCCCAATGATAACGCCAGGACGAGAACAGTGAATAATAACGTGGGCATTCTGTGAAGGTCTTTCAATATCAATTCTGCTAATTCCAGCTTTTGCGTAAGCTTTCTGTAATTCTTCTCGAGCAAGAATATCAGCATGTAAATAATTTCTATAGTCACTACCTGTTGCAAACCATGAAGACCTTGTAGTTTGATCATCTCTTTTATTACATGCTAAACGATATGCACAAGGATTAACTTTTTGTCCCATAATTACCTCTCTACTCGGATACAACTACTACTAAGTTACTAGTTCTTTTTAGAATTCTAGTACCACGGCCCTTCGCACGAGCCCTAAATCTCTTTAAAGTTGTGCCCTTATCAACGAATATCTTTGCTACTTTCAGAGAATCTATATCTAATCCAGCATTATTCTCTGCGTTAGATATGGCTGATTCCAGAACTTTTTTAACTAAGCTGGCTGACTTTTTAGTGCTAAAACTTAGTTTCTCTAAAGCGCTATCAACGCTGTTGCCACGTATCTCGTTAGCGATTAGTCTCACCTTCTGGGGAGAAATTCTTTGATTAGTTACTTTTGCTTGAACTTCCATAAAATATACCTTCTACTTTGTCTTTCTATCGCCAGCATGCATCTTGAACAATCTAGTCAAAGCAAACTCACCTAATTTAAAACCCACCATGTTTTCAGAAACAAACACTGGGATGAATGATCTACCATTATGAACGTTAAACGTTAAACCAACCATCAAAGGTAGTATTACTGATCTACGTGAATAAGTTACTATTGGCTTTTTTGAATTTTCGCTTACTGATTTTTCAATTTTTTTAAGTAAATTGTGGTCTATGAAAGGACCTTTCTTTAATGATCTTGGCATCTGTTATCCTCTACTTCTTACGTCTTCTACTACGTACAATCATTTTATCAGTACGCTTGTTATTTCTTGTTACCTTACCCTTGGTTGGCACACCCGTTGGACTGACTGGATGACGACCTCCAGAAGTTTTACCTTCACCACCACCATGAGGGTGATCAACTGGGTTCATAGCAACACCTCTAACAGTTGGCCTCTTACCGCGCCATCTATTCGCCCCAGCTTTTCCTAATGATGCTAAACTGTGCTCAGAATTGGCAACTTCGCCGATAGTTGCTCGACAATCCAAATGAATTTTTCTCATTTCACCAGAACGTAGTTTTAATGTAGCCCAATCTCCTTCACGACCAGCAAACATTGCACTACATCCTGCACTTCTAATCATCTGAGCTCCTTTACCAGGTCTCATCTCGATATTATGGATAGTAGTACCAACTGGAATATCTCTTAATTTAAGGGAGTTACCTGGTTTGATCTCCGCACCCTTACCAGAAACAACTTTATCCCCAGCTTTTAAGCCTTTAGGTGCAATTATATAGCTCCATAAACCGTCAACATAAACGATTAGTGCTAAGTAAGCGCTTCTGTTAGGATCATACTCTAGACGTGCAACCCTTGCAGCAATTCCGTCTCTATTTCTTTTCCAGTCTATATCACGGAGTAGTCTTTTATGCCCACCACCTCTGTGCCTTACTGTAATTCTACCAGCACTGTTTCTTCCTGAAGTTCTCTTGGTTTTTGATTTTACAAGAGACTTCACAGGTCGCTCAGAGCTGAGGCCAGCTTTAGCAACTTTGACCTTGTGTCTTACCCCTGCTGATGTTGGCTTGCTTTTTTGAACCTTTGCTACCATTTTTCTATCCTACTTTTCTATTAAGTTTATTGCATGACCATCTTTCAAGGTTACGTATGCACGCCTTATTGACTTTTGTGTACCCTTGATGTTTCCACGAGTCTTAGCCTTACCTTTTCTGTTAAGAACATTTACAGTTTTAACTTTAACATTAAAAAGTTTTTCAACAGCAGCTTTGATCTCAAGTTTTGTTGCACTAGCTAACACACTAAAACAGTACTGATTAAACTCTGCTATGTTGCTAGTCTTTTCAGTCATACTTGGTGATACTAGAATTTGTAAAAGACGCTCTTGACTACTCATGATAACCACTCCTCTATTTTCTGCATGACTGCTGTTGTCATGACTAATTTTTTAGCAGTATACAGGTCATATGGATTAAGAGAGAAAAAGTCTATAGCCCAAATATTCGGAATATTACGTGAAGCAAAGTAAGTGTTTTCACTTAAAGTCTCCTCTACGAATATAGCATTATCTATATTATTTGCAGACATTACATTGAGGAAATCTTTTGTCTTGTGAGTTTCTAACTTAAGATCCTCTATGACAACTAGTGCTCCCTTTCTGATTTGCTCAGACAATATAGATCTCATTGCACCTCTATACATCTTTTTGTTTACTTTCTTCTCAAATGATCTAGGTCTTGCTGCAAATGTCACACCTCCACCGCGCCATATTGGACTCGTGTTTGTACCTGCACGTGCACGTCCAGTACCCTTCTGTCTCCAAGGTTTGGCCCCGCCACCCCTTACATCTGATCTACCTTTATTCTGCTTAGTGCCTGCACGGGCAGCTGCCATATATGAAACAATAACTTGATGCACTAAACCCTCAGAATATGGGGCTGCAAAAACCTTATCATCTAAATTCAGATTAGATTTACTGTCTTTATCCAGTAAATTTACAACATTAACTTGCATGAAATTACCCCTCGACTCTCTTTATTTTTTTCGCGGCTTTTATCTTGACTAGGCCATTCTTGTGACCTGGAACAGCACCCTTAACCAAAATCAAGTTTTTAGCTTCATCAACATGTAAAACCTCAAGATTTCTTGTAGTTCTATTCACTCCACCCATGCGGCCAGCCATTTTCTTACCTTTAAAAACTCTTCCAGGATCTTGACACTGACCAATTGAACCAGGAGCTCTGTGAGCAAGCGAGTTACCATGTGTTGCATCTTGAGTTTTAAAGTTATGCCTTTTAACACAACCAGCAAAACCTTTACCAACAGTAACACCAGATACGTCGACATATTGTCCTGTCTCGAACATTTTTACGCTTATATCACTACCCACCTCGTGACTATCGTCAATAGAATCTAATCTGATCTCACGTAGATATTTTCTTGGCTGTACACCAGCTGCTTTAAAAGTACCAAGTTTTGGTTTGTTCAGCCTTTTTGCCTTGCCAAATCCAACTTGTATGGCAATGTATCCGTTTGTATCAGTTGATCTCTTGCTAGTGATAACATTTGGGTCACACTGGAGTACAGTAGCAGCAACAACTTCACCATTACTGTGGTTAATCCATCTTGACATACCAACTTTTTTACCATAAATATTCATATAACCACCTAGTATTCTAGTTCATATCCTCAACGCTTATTTGCACATCAACACCAGATGCTAAATTTAACTTCATCAAGGCGTCTACAGTAGCAGAATCAGGCTGAATAATATCAACTAATCTTCTGTGAGTACACATTTGAAAATGCTCTCTTGCGTCTTTGTCAACGTGCGGAGAGGTCAAAAGTGTATACCTTTCTTTAGTATTAGGCAAGGGAATTGGCCCCCTAAGAATTGCTCCTGTTCTTTTTACAGTAGCAACTATCTCGCCTGTAGCAAGATCAATAAGTTTGTGATCAAATGCTTTTAATCGTATTCTTATTCTCTGTGCTTTTGCCTGAATGGACATTTTAACTCTCCGCTATATCTTCTGAAAATATTATTCGATGATTTCAGTTACTACACCAGCACCAACTGTTCGACCACCTTCTCTAATTGCAAAACGTAATCCTTTATCCATCGCAATTGGTACAATTAAATGAACATCCATCTTAATGTTATCGCCTGGCATTACCATTTCAACGCCTTCTGGCAGAATAACCTCACCTGTTACATCAGTTGTTCTAAAGTAGAATTGTGGGCGATATCCCTTAAAGAATGGAGTATGACGACCACCCTCTTCTTTAGATAAAATATAAACCTCTGCTTTAAACTTGGTATGTGGTTTAATTGTGCCTTTGTGCGCTAGTACCTGACCACGCTCTACCTCGTCACGCTTTGTACCACGTAGCAGTACCCCAACGTTATCTCCAGCTTCACCTTGATCAAGTAGCTTACGGAACATTTCAACACCTGTACATACTGTAACAGCTGTATCTTTGATACCTACGATCTCTACTTCTTCACCTACTTTGATGACACCTTGCTCAACTCTTCCAGTTACAACTGTTCCACGACCTGAAATTGAGAAAACATCCTCAATTGGTAAGAGGAATGGTCTATCTTTTGCTCTTTCTGGAACAGGAACATAATCATCAAGAGCTTGCATTAGCTTCTGGATAGACTGTGAACCATGCTCACCAGTATCGCCTTCGAGGGCTTTAAGAGCAGATCCAGTAATGATTGGTGTATCATCACCTGGGAAATCATAGCTGCTTAATAGCTCACGTATTTCCATTTCAACTAGCTCTAGTAACTCAGGGTCATCAACCATGTCAGCTTTGTTCATGAAAACTACTATCTTTGGAACACCAACTTGGCGAGCTAATAGTATGTGCTCACGTGTCTGTGGCATAGGCCCGTCTGCAGCAGAAACTACAAGAATAGCTCCATCCATCTGTGCAGCACCAGTAATCATGTTCTTCACATAGTCAGCGTGTCCTGGACAGTCTACGTGTGCGTAGTGAGTGTTATCTGTCTCATACTCAACGTGACTTGTAGCGATGGTAATACCACGCTCACGCTCTTCAGGAGCCTTATCAATATCAGCAAAAGCTGTTGCCTCGGCGCCACCAAGTGTAGCTAATACATTAGTAATAGCTGCTGTTAATGTTGTTTTACCATGGTCAACGTGACCAATTGTACCAACGTTTTTATGTGGTTTATCTCTGTTAAATTTTTCAACTGCCATAATTTGTCCCCTTTTAAAATTAAGATTTACCCTCTATAACTGCATTTGCAATATTTGTTGGAGCTTCAGAATAACACTTAAACTCCATACTATAATTGGCTCTACCTTGAGTAGCTGACCTAAGATCAGTCGCGTAACCAAACATTTCGGCTAATGGGACCTCTGCGGTAATTATCTTACCAGCTGGCCCATCGTCCATACCATGTATGATGCCTCGACGACGGTTAAGATCACCTACAACATCACCCATATAATCTTCAGGAGTCACAACCTCTACTGCCATACATGGCTCTAGTAGAATCGGCTTGGCTACCTTAGCTCCATCCCTAAATGCCATTGACCCTGCAATTTTAAATGCCATTTCGCTCGAATCAACGTCATGGAATGAACCATCAAATAACGTTACTTTAACATCAACAACTTCAAATCCTGCGTTGATACCATTCTTCATCTGCTCTTGTATTCCCTTGTCAATGGCTGGAATATATTCTTTCGGGATGACTCCACCAACTATGTTGTTGATGAACTCATAGCCTTTGCCAAACTCTTGTGGCTCAATTTTTAACCAGACATGACCATACTGACCTCTACCACCTGTTTGACGCACATACTTTGTTTCTTGTTCTATAGACTTAGTAATCGTCTCACGGTATGCAACTTGTGGCTTACCTACAGCAGCGTCAACCTTAAATTCGCGCTTCATTCTATCAACAATTATCTCTAAATGCAACTCACCCATGCCTTGAATGATTGTTTGACCTGACTCTTCGTCAGTTGAGACACGGAAAGAAGGATCCTCTTGGGCTAACTTACCTAGTGCTATCCCCATCTTTTCCTGATCAGCCTTAGTCTTTGGCTCAACAGCGACCGCAATAACTGGGTCAGGGAATTCCATTTTTTCAAGAGTAATAATAGAGTCTGATGCACATAGTGTATCACCAGTTGTCAAAGTTTTTAAGCCAACTGCTGCGGCTATATCACCTGCAAGCACTTCTTTAATCTCTTCTCTTGAGTTGGAATGCATTTGAAGCAAACGTCCAACACGAACCTTACTAGCTGAGATTGGTGAATAAACACTATCACCTGCCTTCAGAGTACCAGAATATACTCTAATAAAACTTAATGTTCCAACAAAAGGATCTGTAGCAATCTTAAATACAAGAGCAGAGAATGGTTCCTTATCATCTGGCTTTCTGATATCTTGCTCTTCATTTTCAAGGACACCCTTTATAGGCGGAATATCTACAGGGGAAGGCATATACTCAATGAAAGCATCTAACAATGATTGTACACCTTTGTTTTTGAATGCAGAACCACAAAAAACTGGGCATATTTCAGTAGCTATTGTTCTTTTTCTTATACCTTCTTTGATTTGCTCTTCGGCCAGATCTCCTTCTTCGAGGTATTTTTCCATAAGCTCATCAGAGGATTCAGCTGCAGCCTCTAAAAGCTGCTCACGATATTTATCACATACCTCGACCATATTTTCTGGAATATCTTTAAGCTGATAAGTCATACCATAGTTTTCAGAATCCCAGTATATTGCTTTCATTTTTACTAGATCAATAACACCTTCGAACTCATCCTCTCTACCTATTGGTAACTGCATCGGAACAGGAGGCATGCCAAGTCTGTCAGACATTTGGCCTACTACACGATAAAAATCAGCGCCAGCTCTATCCATCTTGTTGATAAAAGCTATTCTAGGCACACCATATTTGTTGGCTTGGCGCCAAACTGTCTCAGATTGTGGCTCAACACCACCAACAGAACAAAATACCACACATGCCCCATCTAGGACTCTTAAAGATCTCTCAACCTCGATAGTGAAGTCAACGTGGCCTGGAGTATCGATAATATTGATTCTATGTTTCTTGAATTGAGCACTCATACCAGCCCAGAAACAAGTTGTAGCCGCAGAAGTAATTGTAATACCACGCTCTTGTTCCTGCTCCATCCAGTCCATAGTAGCACCACCATCGTGGACTTCACCAATTGCGTGTGTCTTACCGGTATAAAACAGTATTCTTTCAGTGGTGGTAGTCTTTCCAGCATCTACGTGTGCAGATATCCCTATGTTTCTGTATAACTCTATTGGTGTTCCTCTTGACACAATATATCCCCTAATTAATTTCTACTACCAAGATTTTGGAAGACTCGGTTCGCAGCAGCCATTTTATGTAGCTCGTCTCTCTTGCGCATTACTTCGCCTCTTCCATCTAAAATCTCTAAAAGAACTTTCGCTAAGTTATCTTTCATAGATCCAACCATCTTTCTAGATGCTGCTAAAATCCAACGAAATAAAATTGCCTTTTTTCTTCCAGAGGAAATCTCAACTGGAACCTGGTAGTTAGCACCACCAACTCTCTTGGTTCGTACTTCTAAGGACGGGCAACCCTTTTCAATAATCTGAGCAAACAAGTTTACAGCCTCTCTGGACTTCTCAGCACCTGATACTCTGCTATTTTTCTTCTCAACAACTTTGTAAAGAGCACTAGCTACAATACTTTCTGCAAGCTGTAATTTTCCACTTACCATAAGCATCTTGGTGAATTTGTTAATATCTAAATCACCGAAAAAACGAACTTCAGCTATATTCTTATCATTACTTTTTCTTCTTTTATACGGTCTACGCATAATATTTCTCCAACTAAGACTTAGGTCTCTTTGCACCATACTTCGAACGCCCTTTACGTCTAGCAGAAACGCCAGATGCATCAAGACAGCCTCTTATTACTCTATATCTAACACCAGGAAGATCCTTTCTACTTGCACCACATACAAGAACTATAGAGTGCTCTTGCAAATTGTGCCCCTCACCACCAACATATGCGGTAACTTCCTTACCGTTAGTCAACCTCACACGGCAAACTTTTCTAAGAGCTGAGTTAGGCTTTTTAGGGGTAGTCGTGTAAACTCTTAAGCATACGCCACGACGTTGTGAGCAAGCCTGTAAAGCAGGTCTTTTTGTAACTCGTCTTTTCCTAACTCTAGGTTTTCTACATAACTGATTAATTGTTGCCATAATTCATCCACTATTAGCTGTCATTCACAAAATTTGATAATTTTAAGAAGCAATAGCATAATTGTCAAGATAATTATGCTAAACTACTAAAATTATATGAAAAAGATATTATTATAGTCTTTTTCTCTACCTATATAATTCAAAAACTGATTTACTCACTAGGAGCTTCAGATTCATCATTATTCAACTCTTCTCTCAGAGCTGTATCAATATCGTCTTTAGTTGCCATTATATTGCCAGAATCAATCTTATTTTGCTTAATGTTCTGGTGGTACATAAACCCAGTTCCAGCAGGTATTATTCTACCAACTAGAACGTTCTCTTTCAAACCTCGCAGCATGTCTGAACGACCATTTACTGAAGCCTCAGTCAGAACCCTAGTGGTCTCCTGGAAAGATGCAGCTGATAAGAAGGACGTTGTTGACAACGAAGCTTTTGTTATTCCCATAAGTACTGGCATAGCAGTTGCTGGAATTTCATTATCAGCAATACTACTATTTGCGTCATCTAATAACTCAACGTCAATGGACTCACCCTTAACTAGGTCCGTATCACCAGGATTAGTTACTTCGCACTTACGTAACATCTGTCTAACTATAACTTCTATATGCTTATCATTTATCTTAACACCCTGCAGCCTGTAGACATCTTGTACTTCATTAATCATATAAGATGCAAAACTACCAACTCCAAGCAATCTTAGGATTGCATGAGGGTCTTCAGAGCCATCAACAAGGATATCACCTTTGCTTACATACTCCCCTTCAAAAGCAATAATAGGACGCCACTTTGGCACTAATTCTTCGTAAACTTCACCTGTCTTAGAATTTGTAATGACTAGACGACGCTTATCTTTTGTTTCTTTACCGTAGCTGATATTACCACTAATTTCAGCTAATATAGCAGTATCTTTACCCTTTCTCGCTTCAAATAAATCAGCAACTCGTGGTAAACCACCAGTAATATCTCCTGTTTTCGAGCCTTCTTGAGGAATCCTTGCAATAACGTCACCAACGCCAACGCTATCACCGTTATTAATATTAATAATTGTACCTTCAATTAACATATAGTTTGCAGGTAGTTTACTATCAGGCAAAGTTAAGCTTGCGCCATTTTCATCTAACAACCTAATCATTGGCTTATGACTCTCACCAGAAGATTTTTGATCTCCCTGTGGACTAACTACCATACTTGATAGACCTGTAAGATCATCAGTCTGTTGTGTAACAGTGACACCATCAATCATATCAACAAATTCAATAGAGCCAGAAACTTCAGAAATAATCGGTCTTGTATGAGGATCCCATTCAGCTACTACTGAACCAAGTTCAACGCTAGAACCATCTTTAACCATCAAAGTAGTACCATAAGCTATCTTATAACGTTCGCACTCTCTGCCACTTGAATCTATAACATTTAAGTCACCTGAACGAGAAACAACTACTAAGTTGCCAGATTCATGATGCTCTACCGTTTTCAAGTTATTTAACTTGATAGTACCCTTTGTCCTTACTTGGATACTGTTAGCAGCAGTAGCCCTAGACGCAGCACCCCCGATGTGGAAAGTACGCATTGTTAGCTGTGTACCTGGCTCACCAATTGACTGAGCAGCAATTACCCCAACAGCCTCACCAATATTTACTAAGTGGCCTCGTGAAAGGTCTCTACCATAACAAAGGGCACAAATACCATGCTTAGTTTCACAGGTTATAGAAGATCTTACTTTAAGTTTATCAATACTATGCTTTTCAATAATATCTAGACTTGAATCTAATAACTCAACTCCTTTTGCAACAAGGACATTGCCGTCTTTATCAAGGACGTCTTCAGCTAAGACTCTACCTATTACTCTATCGCGCAATGGAACTACAACCTCACCACCTTCGATATGAGGTGTTAATTCTAAACCAGCAGAAGTACCACAATCGTACTGAGTCACCACAACATCTTGAGCAACATCAACCAATCTTCTAGTCAAATAACCGGAGTTAGCAGTTTTCAATGCAGTATCCGATAACCCCTTTCTGGCACCATGAGTTGATATAAAGTACTCATCAATCTCAAGCCCTTCTCTAAAGTTAGCAACAATTGGAGTCTCAATAATGGAGCCATCAGGTTTAGCCATAAGACCCCTCATACCTGCTAACTGTCTAATCTGAGCAGCAGAACCCCTAGCCCCTGAATCAGCCATCATGTAAATAGAGTTAAAAGATGCTTGGGAGTGAACTTTTCCTTTACTATCTGCAACGTCTTGGAATGACATCTTCTTCATCATCTCAACAGCAACTTCATCATTAGTATTAGACCATATATCTATAACCTTGTTCTTTCTTTCACCATCTGTTAACAAACCAGTAGTAAATTGTTTTTCAACGGATTCAACCTCGTCCTTAGCTTTTGCGATTAGGTCTCCTTTTGCTCCAGGAATAATAAGATCATCAAGGCCAATTGAAGCGCCAGAATTAGTTGCATTCTTGAAACCAAGATACATAAGTTGGTCAGCTAAAATAACTGTTTCTTTCGTACCAAGAGCCCTGTATGCGAGCTGCATTAAAGCTGATAGCTCTTTTTTCTTCATAACTTTGTTGATAGCATCAAAGGGTAGCCCCTTTGGAAATACATCCCAAAGTAAGCAGCGCCCTACAGTTGTATCAACAACACGAGATTTCTCCTGAGTTTTGCCATCTGCATCTTTTATTGATTCTGTTATCCTGACTTTTACCTTAGCATGTATATGAACCTTCTCGAGGTCATAAGAACGCCTAACTTCATCTATGTCAGCAAAAATCATGCCCTCACCGGCCACATTAATTGCCTCTCTGGTCATATAGTAAAGCCCCAAGACTATATCTTGTGTTGGAACTATAATTGGGTCACCACTTGACGATGACAAAATATTATTCGTAGACATCATTAAGCAACGAGCTTCTATTTGAGCTTCGATAGTTAATGGTACGTGTACAGCCATTTGGTCACCATCAAAGTCAGCATTGTAAGCCGTACAGACTAATGGGTGTAATTGAATAGCCTTTCCTTCAATCAAAGTCGGCTCAAATGCTTGAATACCTAACCTATGCAAAGTTGGTGCCCTGTTTAGTAACACTGGGTGTTCACGAATAACTTCTTCTAACACATCCCATACAACTGGCATTTCTTTTTCTATCATCCTCTTAGCAGCTTTGATGGTAGATGCAAGCTCAAGATTCTGTAGACGCCCGAGAACAAAAGGCTTAAATAGCTCAAGAGCCATTTTCTTCGGTAGGCCGCATTGGTGCAACTTCAATGTTGGACCCACAACAATTACGGATCTTCCGGAATAATCTACACGCTTCCCAAGGAGGTTTTGTCTAAAACGACCTTGCTTTCCACGAATCATATCAGCTAATGACTTAAGTGGCCTTTTATTAGTTCCAGTTACTACTCTACCTCTTCTCCCATTATCGAAGAGAGCATCAACAGACTCCTGTAACATTCTTTTTTCATTACGCACTATTATATCAGGAGCGCCGAGTTCAAGTAGTCTTCTCAACCTATTATTTCGATTAATAACACGACGATAGAGGTCATTTAAGTCAGATGTTGCAAATCTACCTCCGTCTAAAGGTACTAAAGGCCTAAGGTCTGGTGGTAATACTGGTAATACTGTCATAATCATCCATTCAGGCTTATTCTTAGACTGAACGAATGCTTCTAAAATTTTTAATCTCTTAGTGAGTCTCTTTAACTTAGTCTCTGAATTAACAGAAAAAAGTTGCTTCTTAATATCTACAAGCTCTTTATTAATATCCATGCCTTTAAGAAGCTCATATATACCCTCAGCTCCCATCATGGCATCAAAGTCATCACCATATTCTTCTTGTGCGTCAAGGAAGGCATCCTCACTGAGTAGGCTTCCTTTATCTAGAGGAGTCATGCCTGGATCAGTTACTACGTAAGCCTCAAAATAGAGCACTCTCTCGATGTCACGTAAAGTCATATCAAGTAACAGACCAATTCTAGATGGTAATGATTTTAAGTACCAAATGTGGGCAACTGGACTAGCAAGTTCGATATGCCCCATACGTTCGCGTCTTACTTTAGACAGGGTTACTTCAACACCACATTTCTCACATACAACGCCACGATGCTTTAAACGCTTGTATTTACCACACAAGCACTCATAGTCTTTGACTGGGCCAAATACGCTACAGCAAAACAAACCTTTCTTTTCAGGTTTAAAAGTCCTGTAATTAATAGTTTCAGGTTTTTCTACCTTCCCGTAAGATAAGGAAATTATCTTCTCTGGTGATAATAACCCAACTACAACCTCATCAAAATAATTACTAGATGAACTTTGCTTTAACAGACTTTGTAAATACTCGCTCAAGAGATTTTCTCCAGAAAAATTGTTTTAACAATACTAGATATAGTATTAACCTTCATTTAGATTAATATCAATTCCTAGTGACCTAATTTCTTTAATCAATACTTTGAATGACTCAGGCATACCTGCATCCATAATATAATTACCATCGACAATATTCTTGTAAACTTTAGTTCTACCCTGGACATCGTCTGATTTAACAGTAAGCATTTCTTGTAGAGTATATGCAGCTCCGTATGCTTGTAATGCCCAAACTTCCATTTCCCCAAATCTTTGTCCACCACCTTGAGCTTTACCTCCAAGCGGCTGTTGTGTTACAAGGCTATATGATCCTGTAGATCTTGCATGCATCTTATCATCGACTAAATGGTTTAGTTTCAGCATATACATATAACCAACAGTAATATCTCTATCAAATGACTTTCCAGTTCTACCATCATATAGTTTAAGCTGACCTGACTCTGGCAAATCTGCAAGCTTCAGTAAGGACTTAATGGTAGTCTCAGGGACACCGCCAAAAACAGGTGAGCTTATAGGAACACCAGAGCGCCAATGCTTGGCAAGCTTTATAATTTCCTCGTCACTCATGCTTGTGTGATCAATAGCAGATAATTGTGAATGACTGATTATTTTACCTATGAAATCTCTTATGGAAGAGACACTTTCGTTTTCATCCAGCATGTTACCAAGCTTCAGTCCTAAAGTCTTCACTGCTATACCCAAATGAGACTCTAATATCTGCCCTACGTTCATACGTGAAGGCACACCTAGAGGATTAAGGACTATATCGACAGGGGTTCCATCAGCCATATGTGGCATATCCTCTTCAGGAATTATTATAGAAACAACACCTTTGTTACCATGTCTTCCAGCCATCTTATCACCTGGCTGAATCCTTCTCTTAACAGCTATGTAAACTTTTATTATTTTTATTACTCCAGGAGATAAATCATCGCCCTGAGCAATTCTCTTTCTTCTATAATCTAAGGCTTTATCATATGATATCTGCTGCTCGTTGTAATCATTTACTAAGGAAGCTAGTTTCTCATGGCTAGCCTCGTCTTTTAACTTGAGTAAGAGAAGCTCATTATCAGATAAACTAGCAACCATCTTCTCTGTTAACTTTGTTCCAGACTTAAGAGTTCCTGCTCTTTCAGCTAAAGTTTCAGAAACAAGCATACCCCTCAAGTTTTCAATAATCCTGAGCTGTTTTATCTTAAGCTCATCATCTAAGTCTTTCTTCGCCCTAGAATAAACTTCTTTCTCGATACTCAGAGCTCTTTCGTCTTTATCAACACCATCACGTGTGAATACTTGAACATCAATAACTGTACCACTAGCTCCAGATGAAACTCTTAGCGAGCTGTCTTTCACATCAGAGGCTTTCTCACCAAAAATTGCTCTCAATAGTTTTTCTTCTGGCGTAAGTTGAGACTCTGTTTTTGGCGTAACCTTACCTACAAGAATATCACCAGGGTTAACCTCAGCTCCAATATAAACGATACCAGACTCGTCTAACTTAGCTAACGAAGCTTCACTCACATTTGGAATATCAGGAGTAATTTCTTCAGGCCCAAGCTTAGTATCTCTTGCAACACAGACCAACTCTTGAATATGAACTGAAGTGAACCTATCATCTTTTACCACTCTCTCTGAAAGTAAAATAGAATCCTCAAAGTTAAAACCATTCCAAGGCATAAAAGCAACTAGTAAGTTTTGACCAAGAGCTAACTCACCTAAATCAGTAGATTGACCATCAGCAATGATATCCCCTCTCTTGACTTGCATACCAGCTTTTACGATCGGTAACTGATTAACACATGTGTTTGTATTAGAGCGCATATACTTTGTCATGTTGTATATGTCTACGCCACTATCAGTTTTTGTACTATTACCAAGAGCATCAGTTAACTTAGTATCAAGCTTTGTGTTGTCTTCACTATGTACTATTATCCTTTGAGAATCGACGTAATGCACAATACCATCACGTTCTGCAACCTGAGAAACACCTGAGTCAGATGCAACTAAGGCTTCCATACCAGTACCAACTAGGGGCTTCTCGCTCTTAATAGTTGGAACTGCCTGACGTTGCATGTTTGACCCCATAAGAGCCCTGTTAGCATCGTTATGCTCAAGGAAAGGTATAAGTGATGCTGCAACAGAAACAATTTGTCTTGATGAAACGTCTATGTAATCTATTTTCTTAGGTGCAGTGAAAGTGAATTCACGATTAAACCTACATGGCACAAGACTATCTAAAATCTCACCATCAACACCAATGCTGATATCAGACTTAGCTATGTAATAGCTGCCCTCTTCAATTGCTGATAAATAACAAATCTCACTTGTTAATTTACCATCAACAACTTTACGGAATGGGCTTTCAAGGAAACCATAGTCATTGACTTTAGCATAAACAGCAAGAGAATTAATCAGACCAATATTCGGTCCCTCAGGAGTTTCAATAGGACAAATACGACCATAGTGCGTATGGTGAACATCACGCACCTCAAAACCTGCTCTTTCACGTGTTAAACCGCCTGGACCTAAGGCAGAAACCCTTCTTTTGTGTGTAATCTGGGAAAGTGGATTACAGTGATCCATAAACTGGGATAGCTGACTTGAGCCAAAAAATTCTTTAATTACAGCAAAAATTGGTCTTGTGTTAATTAAATCCTGAGGCATGGCAGATTCTGAATCTGGATGAGACATTTTTTCTCTGACAGCTCTTTCAACACGTAACAAACCAACTCTTATTTGGTTCTCAACCATTTCACCAACTATTCTTACACGACGATTCCCTAAATTATCGATATCGTCTACAGAGCCTTTACCATCTCTTATGTCTATTAAAGTTGCTATAACTTCTAGAATATCATCTTGCGATAAAGTTCCATCGCCCTGAGAATTCTTACGCCCTAATCTCAGGTTTAGTTTCATTCTACCAACCCCAGATAAATCATAGCGATCCTCGGAGAAAAATAAATTATGGAAGAGCTTTTCAGCTGAATCTTTAGTTGGTGGCTCACCAGGACGCATAACACGGTATATCTCAACAAGAGCATCTAATGTTGAGCTTGCAGAATCTATACTCAAAGTATCAGAAATATAAGATCCACGATCAAATTCATTTGTGTAAATAGTATTAAATTGTTCTACCTTGGCTTTCCTAATTGCCTCAACTACATCAGCCGTAATAGTAGTATTTGCAGCAATAATCTCTTCACCTGTTTCTGGATCTATAATTGCAGAAGCAATTACCCGACCTATTAAAAATTCATCGTTCACTTCAAGAGTGCTAAGCTTAGCTTTTTTCATAGCCTTTATGTGCTTACCGAGAATTCTATGTTCTTTTTCTATTATTATATTTCCTTCGGTATCTTTAATATCAAATTTTGCTAGTTGACCACGCATTTGCTCAGGCTTTAAGTCGAATATAATATTACCGGACTCAAGTGTGAATTTGTTAAATTCAAAGAAGTAACTTAGTATCTGCTCTGTAGACATACCTATGGCACGTAGTACAACAGTGATGGGTAGCTTTCTTCTTCGATCAATTCGTGCGAACAAACAGCCCTTAATGTCAAATTCAAAATCTAACCAAGCTCCACGATAAGGTATAATTCTTGCTGAATAAATAAGCTTACCCGAAGAGTGAGTTTTTCCCTTGTCATGTTCAAAAAAAGCACCTGGGGAACGGTGTAATTGTGATACGACGACTCTCTCTGTGCCATTAATAATAAAACTACCATTCTCAGTCATCAAAGGTAAATCACATACAAAAACGTCTTGTTCTTTAACTGATTTTACTTTTTTCTCTTTTTTCAGACTATCTTTGTCGTAAGAAATTAATTTTACTTTTATTTTAAGCGGGGCAGAGTATGTAAGCCCCCTAATCTTGCATTCCCAGATATCAAAAGATGGTTGACTCAAGGAATAACTGCTATAGACAATTTCCATGTGACCGGAATTACTCACGATCGGGAAAATAAACTGGAAAGCCTCTTCTAAACCAGATTTAGTTGAAACACTATCGCCTCCACCATGCAGGAATCTGTGATATGAGGCAAGAAGTACTTCCACTAAATGTGGACGTCTGATATCGTCAGTAGAAAAATCAAAGGCAGCTGAGCCACTACTAGTGACTTTAGATTTACCTAGATTAAGACGTGGCCTATTATCTATAACTTGCAGTTGTGACATTAACTTTTCCCCTAGAAATGCTATAATTCAAAAAAACTAATACAGCTGACAAGGGTTGTTGCCAGCTGTAATTAATATATATGAAGATAAACTGTTACTTAATCTCTACGCTAGCGCCAGCATCTTCTAACTGTTTCTTAATTTCTTCAGCTTCATCTTTCGATACGCCAGCCTTAACTGATGAAGGAGCTCCTTCAACTAAGTCTTTAGCTTCTTTTAATGCAAGACCTGTAATTGTACGGATTGCTTTAATAACGTTAATCTTTTTATCACCGAAGCTTGATAACATAACTTCAAATTCAGTCTGCGCAGCAGCCTGATCTGCCTCAGCAGGAGCAGCAGCAACTGCAGCAACTGGAGCAGCGGCAGATACACCGAACTTTTCTTCCATCAGTTTAACTAGTTTACTTACTTCTAGTACTGACATCTCACTAATATGGTCTAATAGATCTTCCGCGCTCATTTTTTTTACGGTTGTCATCTTTTTTCTCCTATTTAATTTATAAATTTATTACGCAGCAGCTTGGTTCTTTTCAGCGTGAGCATTCAAGACCCTTGCCAAACTAGCAATAACTTCGTTAGCAGTCCTAGCAACACCAGTAACTGGTGCAACAAGAGTACCTGCTAACATTGATAATGCCTCATCTTTAGTAGGCATACTTGCCACTCTTTTAAGATCAGACGCAGGCAATAGTTCGCCATCAACAACCATAGCTTTTACTTCTAACTTTTCAGTTTCTTTCTGAAATTTAGAAACAAGCTTTGCTGCTGCTCCAGGCTCTTCCAATGCAAACGCCAGTATCATAGGACCAGTAAGCTCATCACTAATAGGTTTAAAATTAGTTTCACGAAGAGCCATTCTGGCTAAAGTGTTTCTGACTACTTTTACATAGACACCACCTTGTTTACCACCCTGACGTAACTTTTCAACTTGGGAAACAGATAAACCACTGTAATCAGCCGCAACTAAAGCTAGTGACTTTTCTGCTACATCCGTTATATGACTTATGATCTGCTTCTTATCTTGTAATCTAAGTGTCATACCACCTCCTAAACTTGAGGACCAAAAAAATAGCGACTAAAAAAAATATAGCCACCGTCTGTACAGGAAATTAAGCCGTCACAGGCACCTGTAGTCTCTGACAGTAATGCTTGCGCATCATCAGAAATTTCATTAAATCTTTGTAACATCAACTCTCACACTAGGACTCATAGTCAATGACAAGGTTATACCCTTTAAGTAAACGCCTTTTGCAACTGAAGGCTTTAAACGACGAACCTCTTGAGTCAATACTTGTATATTCTCGACTAAACTTTCTTTGGAGAAAGAAGCCTTACCAACAGAACCATGCACTAAACCAGTTTTGTCATTTTTTATTTTAAATTGTCCGGCTTTTGCTAATTTTACAGCTTCTGCAGGGTTAGTAGTCACAGTGCCAAGCTTGACGTTAGGCATAAGGCCTTTAGGACCTAGTGTCTGCCCAAGTCTACCAACTATGGGCATACTTTCTTGGGTAGCTATTACAACGTCGTAGTCCAGCTCACCCTTTTTCATATCAGCTGCTAAATCTTCAAATCCTACTCTGTCAGCACCTGCTTTGCTTGCAGCTGTAGCATCATCTCCAACGGCAAAAACGGCAACCTTAACTGTTTTACCTAACCCATGAGGTAGTGAAAATGAAGATTTTATATTCTGGTCAGATTTCTTCGGGTCCAAGCCAAGCTTAAAGCAAATATCAAAGCTCTCATCGAATTTGGCTGTTGCAAAACTTTTCACTTTTTCAACTGCATCTACTAATGGTAGTATTTCATCTGTGGCTTGTTTCTTTAAATTTTCAAATCTTTTACTAGTCATTACATTCCTCAAGGTTAGCATCAATATCAACACCCATACTTTTTGCAGTACCAGCGATAATTTTTACTGCCGCAAATTCAGTGTCTGCGTTTAAATCAGGCATCTTTACTGCTGCTATTTTTTTAAGCTGATCCAAAGTTAAAATCCCAACCTTGTCCTTATTAGGCACCTGGCTACCTTTTTTCAAATCTAACTCTTTCTTAATAAGAGCTGATGCCGGTGGAGTCTTAATAACAAAAGTGAAGCTTTTGTCTTTCTTAACTGTAAGCACTACTGGGCATGGCAAATCTTTATCCATATCCTTAGTTTTATCGTTAAACGCTTTACAGAAATCCATAATGTTAACACCATGCTGACCTAAAGCAGGACCAACTGGCGGACTTGGATTAGCCTTTCCTGGCATAATTTTTAATTTAACATATTTGACGTCAGACATTTTATCTCCTCTATGTACCCTGTAATTATATTACTAGGCGCTTCTCTCAACCTGGGAAAACTCTAATTCAACTGGAGTTGATCTCCCAAATATTAAAACTGCAACCCTTAATCTACTCTTATCGTAATTTACATCTTCTACAACACCATTGAAATCAGCAAAAGGACCATCAATAACTCTAACCATCTCACCGACTTCGAATAGAACTTTTGGCCTTGGACTATCATGAGTCTGTTCCATTCTATTAAGTATTTTCTCAGCTTCTTTATCTGATATAGGAAGTGGACGCTCCTTAGTACCACCTATGAAACTGACAACATTCGGCGAACTTTTAACTACGTGCCATGCTTCTTCATTCATTTCCATTTTAACTAGCAAATAACCTGGAAAGAATTTTCTCTGACTTTTAACCTTCTGGCCTTTCTTAACTTCAACAAAATCTTCTTTTGGTAACAAGACTTCGGTTACCACTTCTTCTAATCCAGAACGCCTAATTACTTCTTCTAGAGTAAGTTTAACTGATTTTTCACTTCCAGTCTTGACTCTGACAACATACCATTTATGTTTATTTGAATTTTCCACTGTATCTCACCGTTAAGAATTATGCAGCAATATAGCTTATTAGAGCAGAAAATGCTGAATCAATACCCCAAAGAATAAGGGATATAAATCCAATTGTTGCTGAAACCATTAGGGTGACTTGAACTAGTTCATCTTTAGCTGGCCAAACTACTTTTCGCAACTCAATATTCGCTTCTAACACAAAAGCATACGCAATTCTACCCTTTTTTGTGAAAATTGCAACACTTAATAGCAAAAATGTTGAAAAAATTACAAATAATACTTTCAGAGGGCTAGAAACATCACTATAAGTAGCATACAAATACAAGTCGCCAATCAATATTCCTGCAAATAAAACCCACAATACTAAATCAATAACAAAATGTTGCTTACTATTATCTTTCAATTCAAACATTATATTCTCTTTCTTTTTAATACTGGCAGGTCAGGAGGGAATCGAACCCACAACCTGCGGTTTTGGAGACCGCCGCTCTGCCAATTGAGCTACTGACCTAAAATTAAACTCGTGCTCAAACCTTCACTACAGCTAGAGGTGGAGCCCGCAACCGGACTTGAACCGGTGACCTCTTCCTTACCAAGGAAGTGCTCTACCGCTGAGCTATGCGGGCTTGGTATCTGGAGCGGGCGATGGGAATCGAACCCACACCATCAGCTTGGAAGGCTGAGGTTCTACCGTTGAACTACGCCCGCTTAAAATTTAAATACAAGGCCTTTACACAAATTTGGAGGGGGTAGGATTCGAACCTACGAAGGCGTAGCCGTCAGATTTACAGTCTGATCCCTTTGACCGCTCGGGAACCCCTCCATAAACTAACCTCCGATTTTGCAGCATTAAGTAAGCTATGTCAAATAAAATTTTATCAAAAAGAAATGAAACTACCTTCAGATAACCCCATACATCTGCATGACTAGGAATAGATCTAGAGATTATACTCCTGTTTGAAGTATATCTAGAGAATATGTCTCGCTCTTAAGGTCTAATTTATAAAAATGCAAATATTCATGATGTAATTCAAATGCTACAGAAAAATACATATCACTGAACTTGTGGCTGTACAGAATGGCTTCTGTTTTAGCACTATTTTTAAAAACTTTAGAATTGGTAACATCGTATTGCTTAGCACATCTAAGTAGGCCCTCACCAAAAAACTTTACAATAGCTTCCTTTCTAGTCCAGAAATAGCAGAAAAAGTCCTCAGAGATATCAACTGGAGCAACCTCTGTTTCAGATTGTAGTCTTGAAATAATTCTTGAATTATAGCTAATTGGCCTAATTCTCTCCAAATCAACACCACAACGACCTTTTGTAGTAATACATATAAAAGTATTATCCCGACAATGAGAGATATTAAAGTCAGAAATTTTATCAGAAGTTAAACGAGGCTTATCCTGAGATCTTGAAATATCTAATTGTACTGGCAATATTCCAGAATATCTTGCTAGAACTTGGCGCAAAACCCATCTTCGCTTAAGCATTAATTCTTTAGCTGCAATGGAATAATTAGAAAGATCTAATAAATCGGACTGAGAGAGATCACCCTCGTATTTTTCAGGCAAAACAAGGTCATGCAAGCTAGGTATATAAAAGCATGCTAACGTTACCTCATCACCTCTCATATCAGGCAAATTAAAGAACATGAAACTAAGACCTTAACTGGTTATGTGGGCAAGATACTCTTCATGTCTAGCCAAATGTTCAGCACTTAAAGTTATTTTAGGGCTAGTTCTATTTGCATCAGATTTCGTCACCTTTACAACGGGATGCGACTGCTGACTATTACTTTGTGCTAGATCAGCTTTCCTATTTTGAAAAAGACTGTTTTGGCCACCAGTCATGCGTAAATATACATCAGCCAATAAGTACGAATCTAGCAATGCACCGTGGAAACTCCGACCTGAATTGTCAACATCATAACGTTTACATAAAGCATCTAAGCTATTTCGCTGCCCAGGGTGTTTTTTTCGTGCAAGAGGTAAAGTATCGAGAATCTTACAAAATCCATCTAGAACTTGATGTGAATAATTTAAACGCCTCAACTCTGCTTCGATAAAACCAACGTCAAATGGGGCATTATGTATAATCAACTCGGCTCCTTCTATGAAGGACATAAACTCAGATACGATATCTCTAAAAAGCGGCTTATCTGCTAAAAACTCATTACTTAAACCGTGTACAGAAAAAGCCCCCTGCTCCACCTCTTGTTCGGGATTAATATAGACATGAAACTTCTTTTCAGTATAAACCCTATCAACCAACTCAACTGCACCAATTTCTATAATACGATTATGCTGGGCAGATCTCCCAGTTGTTTCAGTATCAAGAACCACACTCCGACCCATTGCAATTCTCCAAATTTTATTTACTTACCAAACTTTGCGCTGCTGAGGTTGCAAGCTTGTCTACAATCTCATTTTCTCTATGACCAGCATGACCTTTGACCCACTTCCAGACAACATGGTGATTTTCTAATTGCTTATCTAATCTTTCCCAGAGATCTTTATTCTTCACGGGCTTTCTAGCCGAATTGCGCCAATTATTTTTTTTCCAGCCCTGCAACCACTCATTAACACCTCTTTGTACGTAACGAGAATCAGTTGTAATCACAACATCCGAGCGACGCTTTAATTTTTCCAAAGCAGCTATTGCAGCAAACAACTCCATTCTATTATTGGTTGTCTCATCACAGGAACCAGAAAATCTTTTCTCAACACCGTCATATCTAAGTAAAGCCCCCCATCCTCCTGGACCGGGATTTCCTAAGCAAGAACCATCAGTGAATATCTCAACTTTTTTTGTCATTGTAAGCCCTATGGTAAATTAATTTAACATAACATCTAGAATGCCTAAATACAAAATTATCTTCATAATTCACAAATAAAAACATTCACGGACTAAAATAGATACTCCGCTCAGTATTCAAAGTCATTGTCGAAACCCTTTTTTGGAAGGTGAGCTTATAAACAGCTCCTCCTGAATCCAAACTAAATTTTTCGAATATATTGTTTATACTATAAACAAAAGGATATTCACTATATATTCCGGAAAAAAAGCTGCTTTTTCCTATGTAAGTAAAATCCTTATCTTCAAAAACCTTTATTACCGTTGCCGCACTAAAAAATCTATTACACCAGGGGACTACAGAACCAAGACCCAAAACTCGCTGAACACCCCATAAACTTACAGGATTAAACCCAAATATAACCACGACTCCATCATCAGAAAGTACACGAAATACCTCAGTTAAAACTTCCTTAAAGTTTGAATGTAGCTCCTGTAAGTGTGGAATTACAATTAGATCAGCACAACCACTTGTTAGCCCTATTTCAGTGAAACTGCTGACTACGTTATGACCAAGTGTTGCAAAATTATTTTCATTATCTAGGTGTACGTAATGAAACTTTGGATGATAAGTTATTAATGGAGGAGCTCCCAACTGTAGGAGTCTAGATATATTGCAACTCTCTAAAGTAGTATTAAGTGAAGCAATTTCTTTCTCAAACACCTGAGCACCAATTCCATTTAAAAACCAGGATAATGGATGTTTTGTTTGTGCATCATGCTCAATCATTGCGTATTCTTTTTCAAAAAACTTGTTTACTGGGTAACTTGACAATAACCAAATTTCATTTTAGCGTTGGTTAGTAAATGATGCAAACAGATTTACACAGAATATTAAGCAGGTTTTTAGCTACCATGAAACATATTATTTATCCTATAAAAGCACTAACTGACAACTACGTATGGGCTGTATTCTCAAAAGAGTCGAACTCTTGCCTGATAGTAGATCCTGGAGAATCAGATCCTGTCAAAAATTTTCTGCATTCAAAACAACTTGAAATCTGTGGAATTTTAGTGACCCACCACCATTACGATCATACAGACGGAATCAGAGATTTAGTAAAAAATAAGAGTATTCCTGTGTGGGGGCCTGACTCTGGAAAGATTGCACATGTAAACAGATATGTATCTGAAAACGAAATTATTCACATCAATGAACTTGAATTAAGTCTTAAAGCAATGCTTACCCCAGGTCATACTCTTGACCATATTTCTTTTTTTAATGACGAGATTTTATTCTGTGGAGATACATTGTTTGCTGGAGGAATAGGTAGGATCTTTGAAGGAACCGCTAAACAGATGTTTGAGTCAATTGTGAAAATAAAAAAGTTAAACGAGAACACAAAAGTCTATTGTGGGCATGAGTACACTCTGAGTAATCTTGAATTCGCCAGCCAAGTGGAGCCAAACAATAAAAAAATTGCTAATAGATTAGAGCATGTTAGGAAACTTAGATCATGCAATAAGGAAACACTGCCATCTTTACTCAAAGAAGAATTTGCTACAAATCCTTTTCTCCGGACAGCAGAAAAAGATGTTATCACTGCAATTAATTTGTACTATGGATCTGAAATAGAATCTGAACTTGAAGTATTTAGTAAGCTGAGGGCATGGAAAGACACTGCCTAAAACATTTACTTTTCACAAATATTATGATATCTTATGGGCAGTTAAAATTATAAGGATCAATATTATGGGCCAAACAAACTCTCCAACATGCTTAATTTGTTTTGAAAATATTACAAGCGATGCATACCTACCAGACACAACAGTAAGAACCGAAAAAACTTGGCCTTCCAAGGAAAGCAAAGATTTATCAAAAGGTATTTTAATCACAACCATCATTACTTATAGCCTTTTAATGCTTGCATATTTTATAAAATCAGCTTTCAGTGCAAATTCATTAATGGGAATACTAAGTTTATTCAACCTTGAGTTTGCGTTACTATTAACCCTCACATTTGTTGTAATTTTCTTCTTAACACAGTTTTTAGCAAAACTCATATTACCTAGTCATACTAAAATTAATTTTACTAATGGTTATACACTTTGTGAACCATGTGCGGTAGAAAACTATGTGAAAAAACTACCATGCCCTTGCCCTTGTGGAACATCATTTAGAGACGAAAATAATAAAGATAGAATTAAAACCATGTATAAATTCTTTGTAGTTCCCACAGATAAAATAGATGGAGTCAACCCTAGTTTAATCGTAAATTCAACAAGAACAGTGCCCTAAATTTATGGCTTATCGATTTTAAAAAAGGTAAAACTTAATTTTGTAAAAAAATGATTACTTAAGGTTTCTTTAAGAAACTAATGTTACATTTACTAAAGTAAAGTTAATAGGAGCTCTCATGGATAGGATTAACACAGATAATAAAATCAATCTAGAAAGATTTCTTACATTGGCATTTTGTTTAATTAATTCTTATATTTTTTTATCTTTCTACTTCTCATTCAGCCCCCTTATTGTTGTGTATAGTTTAGTACTGGGTGCTTTAACAAATCTACTAAAAGAGAATCTAGCATTTGGACTTACTCCGATAATATTTTTACTTCAGATTAATAACCCTGTTTTTATAGCTAATCAAATCACAAAATGTATTATCATTAGCTGTTTTATGATTATCAACTATGTGCTTTCAAGATTATCTGCCGAATTTATAATTAACTCACAAAGCCAACAAAATATTTTTCTCAGTAATTTGGAGCAAGATCCAGTCAAAGCAGATAAAATTGTTGGAAGTAGCAATAGTTGTAAAAATACTTATGAATGTTCTATTTGCTATGAAAAGATTAACCAGAAAATTAACTTCGCAGATACAGCCATAAAAAACAACACGGACAATACAACCAAAGATTACAAAGCTCGCCCTTTAAAAGTTAGTGATTTTCACGAAAGGTTTGTAATTTGCTGTGACTGCAAACAAAAAATATCTAGCCTACCCAATGATAATCCTGCAAGCAAATGTCATATGACAAGAAAAAGGATAAATGAATTTTTCACTTTTAGTTCAAGTGAAAATGGCTGGAAAATAAATAATGTAGAGTCATCAACGCAACCAAAGCCAATATTTAAGTTTGACCTTAATCCCTTTAAAGTTTTCATATAAGAAAAGTTTTAGAAAAGTACAGAATAAAAATGTATTAAAGTTATTTTTTCAAATAAATTTTATTAATTAATATCATCGTCATAGGTATACAAGACCCGTTGTATTAGGCATAAGCCTCAAATATTACTATTGCTTAGCATAGGCTTTTTTAGTAACATTGATCATCTAGTTTTTGATCATGGCTACTATGAAGATTAAAAAAATATTATCAAGAAGATTTATTATAAAATTATTCCTAGTTAGCATAAATATTACACAAATCACTGTTGCACAGAGCTGGCTAGATGAGCTGATTTACTACAATGTCTGGGATAGAATCAGAACTGGGTTTCAAATTCCAGATGATGAAAGAGCAAATAAAGTAACACAAAAATATCTAAAGTGGTATATTAAACACCCAGAGCACTTAAAAACTGTGTTCAATAATGCTCTCCCCTACTTAGAATACATTGTCTCACAAGTTGAAGAGCACCAGCTACCAAGTGAAATTGCTCTGCTACCTTTTATTGAAAGCAATTTTGATCCATTTGCATATTCAGCAGTAGGTGCAACTGGACTTTGGCAAATGATGCCAGGCACAGCATCTGGTTACGGAATCAATATTAACTGGTGGTATGATGGTCGTAGAGATATTGTAGAATCAACTGATAAAGCACTAAATTACATGAATTATCTTGGCAAATACTTCGATTCTAATTGGCTTGTTGCAATCGCTGCCTATGATTCAGGTGAAGGAAAAGTTAGAAAAGCAATTAGACGTCAGAATAACAAAGACGCTATTGACTTCTGGTCATTGCGGCTACCAAAAGAAACAAGACATTACTTACCAAAGTTACTAGCCCTAAAGAAAATTATAAAAGACCCTGAAAAATACGATATTGAGCTTCCCAGATTACCTAATAGTAAGAAATTTGTTATTGTCAAAATACAGCAACAACTTTATCTCCATGATATTGCTCAATTAGCGGAGATTGATATAAAAGAGTTTAGGAAATATAATCCTGGTTTTAGAAGAAATATAACACACCCAAGCATGCCGACAAAAGTACTAATCCCCATTGATAAAAAAGATATATTCAAAAATAACCTCGCCAATAAAAATACTGAAGAAAAAAATATACCCCAGATGCATAGATATATTGTTGCTAAAGGAGACACCTTGGGAGAAATAGCAAAGAAATTTTCTAGTAGCACAACTAAAATTAAAGATGCAAATAAACTTAAAAACGATACTATTTACCCCGATACCGCTTTATTAATACCATCACATGTGCAAGTTAAAAATATTGATAAATTACTTCCAGTTAGCTTCCTAATATCGCAGGATAGAATGCCAGGGCCAAAATTAGTGGTACATAAAGTTCAACATGGTGATACTATTGCTTCTATAGCTGATAAATATCATACAGATATTGGTAAAATTGAATTCTGGAATAACCTCTACCCCAAAGATAAGTTGACAGTAAATGATGAAATAGTTATCTGGAAGAAACTAGGTAAAAAATCACAAAATAAGTATCGTGTAAAGAAAGGCGATACACTCAGCCAAATTGCAACTAATTACAAAACGACATCACGTAGATTGCAACTAATAAACAATATGTTAGGGGACAAAATTAAAATAAATCAAACTCTAAAAGTGAATTAATCACCATGAGTGTTTATCAAGCTGAGCTAAAAGTTTATCCGACAATCTATCAATAGATTCATAAAGGTCACCTGATTTGTGCTGAGCAAAAAACTCATAACCAGGGGTCAAAACTATTGCTTTTGCAATTTGATCTTTATTCTCAATGTGAAAAGAAACGTTTATGTTAGTTATCTTAGCGCCATGTTTTGAGAGATGGCCAATTTTTTTCTCAACATGATCCTTAATACCAGGGGTAACTTCAATATTGTGGCCTGTAAGTTTAATATCCATGTTAACTCCTTTGAAAATTAATTATAACATTATTATAGCATATAAAATTGTAATATATAAATTTTAGTTGTCATTAGCATAAAATATTTTTTGGTGCTGAAAGCATATTTTTTATGCTATAATCAAGGTTAATAATTTGGTGGGGGGCAAAATGTCATTTGAAAGCGAACTAACAGCAACTAATATTTCTAAATCATATAAAAAAAGATTAGTAGTAGACAGCTTCAATATGAGCATCAAAAGAGGAGAAATAAAAGGTATTCTCGGACCAAATGGCGCCGGGAAAAGTACAACCTTTGAACTGTTGGCAGGACTCGAGTTACCAGACTCAGGGGATATATCTTTAGATAAACGTGTAATTACAAACTATAACTTGCCTAAAAGAGCTAAGCTGGGAATCGCTTATCTACCTCAGGAAGCAAGCATTTTTGAAGGAATGACTGTAAAAGAAAACATCTATGCTCCTCTGGAGATGAGAAAAGATCTACGAAAAAGTCAAAAAAAGGAAAAGTTAGAAGAGCTAATTACTAAGTTTAATCTTGATAAAGTAAGAAATACCTACGGGAAACTAGTATCAGGTGGGGAAAGGAGAAGAGTTGAAGTTGCTCGATCATTAGCCATAGACCCAAAGTATATTATGCTTGATGAGCCTTTTGCTGGCATTGATCCTGTATCTATATCAGAAATAAAAGAAATAATAATGGGTTTAAAAAAATCTAATATTGGTATTATTATAACCGACCATAATGTGAGAGAGACACTGAAGATTTGTGATAGCGCTTCAATCATGAATAATGGCAAGATTATTGCATCAGGCTCAGCATCAGAAATTTTAAACAATGCAGTTGTTAAGAAAGTATACTTAGGTAGCGATTTTTCTTTAAGCTAACTGAGATATATTAGGACTTTACACTTGCAATCTTATTCAATAACCCAGCTAGTCGTATTCCTGCTTGAAGCATTTGCTTCTCAATAATAGGTGTGTTTCTGTAGACATATTTATAAGATAATGTTGGCACAGGCTGTGACTTAGGTATGCCACAATAACTATGCCACTTTCCATCCAATGATTCTGGATAAATCTCGGCATGTAGCTTTCTTGATTCATTCATCCAGTCACGAGTAGTTCCCCTCAAAATTCTATTCTCATCATCTTTATCTACATGATCAATAAACTCAGCAAATTCAGAATAACTAAGGCCAGTGCTACTAGGTAAATAATTATCCCAAACTTTGTGAAGACTTGTTCTTCTATACTTACTATACCAATTTACGTAACACTTATTAGCACCCCAATCTAAACCGTTACCAACATGAAGAGGCTGATGTAAGTCACCCATGAGATGAACTAAAATAGCCAAAGCTTCAAACTGTTCTTGCTCATTAAAACTATCTCTTTTAGTAAGTATATTGGTGGCAAAATCTAGCCCTACAAGCAAATCTCCCTTCTTATTCTGCTTGCCTTCATCAATATAATGCCAAGTTCTAAACCTTTTTAACTCTTTATTTGGATCAGACTTAATATCATCCATCCATGTACTAATTTGTGGCAAACTCTTACCTTTAAGAATAATTGATACTAGTTGCTTTGCCTCCGCCGTTAAATGATTCTCAGCAACTTTAGCAACTACCCTATGACCAAGCTTACCCCATGCATACACCGGCTGTAATGAAATAGATAAACAAATTATAATATAAAAAAACTTTTTCAAGATATCATGCCCCCGCAATAGTCATTGAATTTATCAGCCAAGATCCTGTTTGAATCGATCCCTGATTATCAATGTTATTGCCAATAGCAATCAATCCATTATAGATATCCTTTAAATTACCCGCAATTGTAACTTCATGTACTGGAAATTGTATCTTACCAGATTTAACCCAAAAACCAAAAACACCACGTGAAAAGTCACCAGTTGCAATATTTACTCCATGCCCCATCATATCAATAACATAAAGTCCTGTATCTAACTCACAGAGCATTGTTTCAAGATCACCACCATTAGCAGAAACCAAAATGTTATGATAACCACCTGCATTACCTGTTGTCTGCATATTCAATTGACGGGCTGTATAAGTGCTAAGAAGATAGCCATTGAGCGTACCTGCTTTAACTAAAAAACGTTTTGAAGTCTTAACTCCATCGTTATCACAATAGGTGCTTGATATTCCCTGAGGTATATGTGGGTCTTCCAAAATATCAACAAAATCAGGAAGTATTTTTTCGTTTAAATGACCATTTAGAAATGAAGACCGCTGATAAATATTTCGACCATTTATTGCTCTTAATAAATAATAAACAAAGTACTTTGACATCCTTGGTGAAAATAATACTCTTGATTTTTGTGATGAAATTATTCTTGCGCCTAGCCTTGCAACTGTTTTAAGTGCAGTGCTTTTGGCTATTTCATTTGTATTATCAAAAATATTTGGATTACGAGATTCTATGTAATCATAATCTCTATGCATTTCCCCATAATTATCTTCGGCAAGAAGGCAACAACATAAATTGTAGTATGTTTTAGCATAAGAAGCTCTAAAACCATAAGTATTTGCATGATAATAAAAACTTTTATTTAGAGATAAAGCAACAGATTCAGATTGCTTTATCTCACTTTTATAATTAAGCGCGACATCTTCACAACTTTTTAATAAGTCTACTTTTTGATCAACATCAAGATCCCAAGAAAAGAATAAAGATAAATCAATATAATCATAAGCTAAGAGTGACTTAGACGGTAGACCAGAATATGGATCTTCCTCAATAAATTCTCTTCTCTTACTTAAGTTTTTCAGAGCCTTTTCGATAGTATGCTTGGATGTATCAGATGTGGTGTATAAAACACTTTTGTGGCCATAATAAAGACATATATCTATATTTACACCACCCTTAAAGTCTAAAGTTTCAACATTACCATTGGAAATAGAAATATCTTGACCCTCAGAACAATAAATTGAAACCTCAGCATCACTAGCTGAAAGTTCTACCGCAGTGTCACAAACAAAATCAGCTAAATTAGATATCTCATCAATCCTGGTGCTTTTTGGGTACTGAAACCTCATTAACGCAGGTCTTTGTGTTTTTGGGATATTCTAGCAGAACTTTTATTTTTATTCCCAGATACTTCTTTATGCTTAACTGTAGGATACTTATGGCGATTATCTAAAGCCAATTCTAACACTCTATCTATCCAACCAACAGTATGGATATTGAGACCACTCAAAACTTCTTTAGGAATATCACGCAAGTCCTTCTTATTCTCTTCTGGTATTATAACGTCAGTAATACCACCTCTAAGTGCAGCCAAGAGCTTTTCTTTTAAGCCACCAATAGCTAAAACTTCCCCTCTTAGAGTTATCTCTCCAGTCATTGCAAAGTTTGCCTTTACAGGTACTTTAGTCAACGCTGAAATTAGAGCTGTGCACATTCCGATACCTGCACTAGGCCCATCCTTAGGAGTGGCTCCCTCAGGCACATGTACATGTATATCCATTTCTTGATAAAACTTTTCTGACAGATGAAGTGAGTTAGCTCTACTCCTAACAATTGACAGGGCTGCTTGAATTGACTCTTTCATCACATCCCCTAATCTACCAGTATACAGGCTTTTTCCCTTACCAGGTAAGACAGCAACTTCTATGGTCAAAAGCTCTCCACCTACTTCTGTCCAGGCCATACCCCTAACTATGCCAATTTGACTTACTTCATCTACAACACCAAATTTGTATTTCCTAACTCCAAGATACTTGTCTAAACTTCTTGAGCTTATATTCAGTGTTTTATGTTGTTTTAACTCACTATTCTCTTTCACAACTTTACGGCAAATCTTAGCTAAAGATCTCTCTAACGATCTTACACCAGCTTCACGAGTATGATAGCGAATTATATCAGTAATTGCAGATTTCGATATCTTAACTTCATCTTCTTTTAGACCAACTAAATCCATATTTTTTTGCCACAGAAATTTTGTTGCGATATTTGTTTTTTCTAGCTCCGTATAGCCCGGTATTCTTATTATTTCAAGCCTATCCAATAAAGCCGGCTGCATATTCAAGCTATTCGCGGTAGTAATAAAAAGTGCATTCGATAAATCGTAATCAACTTCGAGGTAATGATCATTAAACATAGAGTTTTGCTCAGGGTCTAGCACCTCAAGTAAGGCAGATGCAGGATCTCCACGAAAATCCATACCCATTTTATCTACTTCATCAAGTAGGATTAATGGGTTAGATACTTTTGCACGCTTCATTGCCTTGATTATTCGTCCAGGCATGGCACCTATGTAAGTTTTTCTATGCCCTCTGATCTCTGACTCATCCCTAACACCACCAAGTGAAATTCGTACAAATCTTCTTCCCATTGCTGCAGCAATGGATTTACCAAGAGACGTCTTCCCAACCCCTGGTGGGCCTACAAGACATATTATAGGACCTTTTACTTTTTTCACTCTTAGTTGTACAGCTAAGAACTCTAAGATCCTGTCTTTAACCTCTCTAAGGCCAAAATGATCGGTATCGAGAATATCCTCTGCTTCCTTGATTGTATAGTCACATGGGCTCACCTTGTTCCATGGTAAATCAACAATCCAATCCAAATAGCTTCTAACTACAGTAGCCTCAGCAGACATCGGGGCCATTTGCTTGAGCTTTGCTAACTCAGAGAAAACTTTTTCTTTTACATCATCCGTCAAATCAAGACTTAATAGCTTTTCTTCTAACTCAGTAATATCATCAAGATCTGCATACTCACCTTCATCTGATAATTCTTTTTTAAATGCCTCTAGCTTTTTTAAGTTGTAGTATTTAGTTTGATCATTTTTTATTTGGTCCTTGACCTTGTCCTGTATTCTCTTTTCAACTTTAGACCATTCTATCTCACGCTGTAAAAAGCCTAGTAATAGCTCTACCCTTTTCTGAGTACAAGTTTCTTCTAAAACTTTCTGCTTGTCTTCTACGGATAAAGGCAAATGCATCGCAATTGCATCTGCAAAACGGCCTGGATCTTCTAAACCTCGCAATGATATTAACATGTCTGATGTTATTATGTCACAATAGTTAGTATACTCATCAAAATCATGGCTTAGTGATCTAAGTAACGGTTCAATCTGAGTATCATCTAGATCATCTTCGACACACTTATCCAATGTAGCAGTGTAAAATTCACCTCTAGCTGAAAAACTATTTAGTTTTGCACGAGATCTACCTTCTACTAATATTTTAACAGTACCTCCAGGGATTCTAAGAATTTGAAGGATTTTTGCAGTACAACCGTATTGATATAGATCTTTCTTGTGTGGTATTTCAACTTCAGAATCTTTCTGGGCTACGAGCAGGATTTCCTGGGAATTTTCTTGAGCATAATCTAAAGCAGCTATAGTCTTCTTCCTCCCAACAAAAAGTGGGACTACCATAAAGGGAAACATTACTGTATCTCTTAAAGGTAAAACTGGGTAACTGATATTTTCTTCAGAGTAATTTTTATCTGTCATATATAGCCTTGGTCCTAATTACTATCATTTCCTAACTTTTTATTCGATGAAGACCCCTCGAACACTAATAAGGGCTCATTACCTTTGGTAACAACATCCTTATCAATGACCACTTTAGCTAATTTTTTCTTAGTCGGCAATGAATACATTATATCCAGTAAAATATTTTCAACTATAGAGCGTAAACCACGTGCCCCAGTTTTCCTAATCAAAGCCTTTTTAGCAAGTGCCTGAAGTGCCTCTTTTGTGAATTCGAGTGATGTATTTTCTAACTCAAATAGCTTGGAGTACTGCTTTATAAGTGAGTTTTTTGGCTCGGTAAGAATCTTTATCATTGCAGATTCATCTAACTCTTGTAGGGTTGTTATAACTGGCAATCGGCCAACAAACTCAGGAATTAAGCCAAATCTTACAATATCTTCGGGCTCAACCTGAGCAATTAGCCTGTTGTAAGAGACTGCATCTAACTTAGACATTACAGGAGCTGAAAAACCAATGCTTGTCTTTGCTGTTCTACTCAATATTATTTTATCTAAATCAGAAAAAGCACCAGCACATATAAATAGTATGTCCTTAGTATCTACTTGAATGTATTCCTGACTTGGGTGTTTTCTACCCCCCTGTGGAGGAACTGAAACAACAGAGCCCTCAATCATTTTTAATAATGCTTGCTGTACACCCTCACCTGAGACATCACGAGTTATTGAAGGCCCTTCAGATTTACGCGCTATCTTATCAATCTCATCAACATAAACAATGCCATGTTGAGCTTTTTCCACGTCAAAATCACAGTTCTGTAGTAGTTTCAAAATTATGTTTTCAACATCTTCTCCTACATATCCAGCTTCTGTAAGACTAGTTGAATCTACTATTGCAAAGGGAACATTTAGTCTAGTGGCCAAGGTTTGTGCCAAAAGTGTTTTACCGGTACCTGTAGGACCTATGAGAAGGATATTGCTCTTACCAATCTCAACGTCTCCACCAATACCTACCTGTAACCTTTTGTAATGATTGTAAACTGCAACAGCTAAAGTTTTTTTCGCATGAACCTGGCCGATAACATAATTGTCTAATGCTGCTTTTATTTCTTCAGGATGTGGTAACTTCTCGTTAGCTCCTACCTTTTTATTAGTATCAGCTTGGTCTTCCTCTGCTAAAATTTCGTTGCATAAAGCTACACACTCATTACAAATGAAAACCGAAGGCCCTGCTATTAACTTCTTAACTTGATCTTGAGTTTTTCCGCAAAATGAGCACGCGAGGTTTTTAGAAGTAGGCTTAACCATTGATATACCTTATTTTAATCTCAAACAATATTATAGACTAAACATCAAATAAAATGCAATTAAGAGCTAAATTATGCTCTTATTTACCTCTTTGGTGTAAAATACCATCCACTAAACCGTAATCTTTTGCTGCAGGGGCAGCCATAAAATTATCTCTATTAGTATCTTTCTCAATTTGAGCAATAGTCTTGCCAGTATTCTTTGAAAGAATCTTATTTAAATTATCACTTACTCTCTTAGTTTCTTTGGCATGAATCTCAATATCTGATCCCTGACCCTGGAACCCACCTAAAACTTGATGAATCATAACAGTGGAATGTGGCAAACAAAAACGTTTACCCATAGCACCAGAACTAAGAAGTAATGCGCCTGCACTAGCAGCTTGACCAATACAAAGAGTACTAACATCTGGCTTAATAAAATTCATTGTATCGAAAATAGCCATAGCTGCAGAAACAGCACCTCCTGGTGAGTTTATGTACAATGAAATATCTTTTTGTGGATTTTCTGACTCTAGAAATAATAACTGGGCAACAATTAAGTTAGCCATATTCTCTTCAATAGGACCCACTAGAAAAATAACTCTCTCTTTCAGTAGACGTGAAAAGATGTCGTAAGCTCGCTCTCCATGTGAGGACTTTTCTACTACCATTGGTACTAAATGATTAAAATTTGACAATTTGTTTCTCCCTCTAAAAAATTTTTAAGCAACTTCGCGTAGCTTTTCAAAGCTAAGCTTTTCTTCAGTAACAGTAACTTTTTCAAGAATAGCATCTATAAGTTGCATTTGTAAAATAGTTGCCTGTACTTGCTCTACCCTCTTGGTATCTTGGTAAAACCATTTCAAGAACTCATCTTCTTGCATGTAAGAGCCAGCTAGGCTCTTTAAATATTTTTCAAATCTTGCCTTATCTAACTTGATAGCGTAATCCTGCAATAAATGTTGGCAAACTAAAGATAGTAAAATATTTTTCTCTGCCTCAACAGCTACAGGATGTTTGTCGCCAGGCTTAATGTCTTCAGACTCAGCATCTTTATTGGCAGTCCTTTGAATGGAGTTTTTGATCTCATCCTCAACTAGTTTTTTTGGAACTTCTAATTTTTTGTACTGTTTGTGAAGCAAATCAAAGACATGCTTTTCTTTGACTGCGGCTAAGGATTTTTCTAGCTCAGCTTCCAGTGGTTGCTTAACTTGTGAACGGAAATCATCTAGTTCACCAGACTCCACCCCAAACTTTTTAATAAATTCAGCATCAATCTCTGGCAACTTTGGTTTGGCAACAGTCAAAACTTCTAGCGCAAACTCAGCTTTCTTTCCTGCTAAATCTTTGGCATGGTAATCCTTGGGAAAAGTCAGCTTAGCCTTAGTTTTAGAATCGGCCTTAACTCCAGTAAGAGCTTTATCAAACTCTGGTAGCACCCCTCCTGAACCTAGAATAACTTTAAAGTCATTTGCGGTTCCACCCTCAAACTCTTTTTTGTCAATAGTACCTACAAAGTTAACTGTAACTTGATCACCTTTAACAGACTTTTCTGTCGTGTTTTCCCAGTCAGCTTGTTGCTGTCTTATTGCAGTGATTGCAGTATCTATATCAGCATCCGTTATCTCAGCAGTTTGCAACTTTACTTTACATTTAGCAAAACTATCCGTCTTTATTTCTGGGTATTCCTCGAATACAGCCTCATAGACCAGATCTTCGCCCTTTTCACTTTTCTTGATATCTACCTGTGGCACTGCAACCGGCATGCACTCTTTGTCTTTCAAAGCTTTTTGTAGTGATGATGAAATCAACTCTTGTATAACTTCGCTATTAATAGACTGCCCATATCTACTCTGGATCAAACCAGCAGGTATTTTACCCTTTCTAAAACCAGGCAAGCGTATGGTGCTACTCACACTTTTGAACTTCTTATCTATAGCAGCTGCAAATTCATCTGCAGGGATGCTTACTGTTAACTTTTTCTCTAGTCCTTTTAACTTATCTACTGTTACTGACATATTATTAAAACCGTTTTTTCTGAATATGGTACGAGAGGAGAGACTCGAACTCTCACAGGGGTTACCTACTGGAACCTAAATCCAGCGCGTCTACCAATTCCGCCACTCTCGCATAGCCTAGTATTATTAGCTAGCATTCTGTTTAAGTCAAGCCTTCGAGATTATTATTACAATGATTTCTATTATTTGTAAAAATCAGGCTCTCCAGGAGGTCTAGTTTTGAAACGACGATGTAACCAACCATACTGACTTGGCTCTTTTCTAATAAAGTCTGCAAGATACTCGTTAATAAACGTTGCATCTTGCTGGTAATCTTGCAAAGTAAGTTTCTCTGAAATATCTTTAAACTCCATTAAATAAGTACCATCCTGATGACGGCGAAACAAAGCCATGACGACTTTAGCCCGACCTAGCTTTGCAAACTGTGATACTGATGTAACTGTTGCTGTAGGAATACCAAAAAAGTTTGCAAAAATACTGTTTCTAGTGCCAAGATCAGCATCAGGTAACAACAAAAAATTATTTTTTTTCTTCAGTAAAGATATTGCCTTCCTAACATCACGCTGCATCACATTCCGCATGTCATATTTATCTAGTCTTCTACCATAATAACTTTCAAATATTCTACTATGCTGTTTTTTCCTGATAGCAGTAAAAGAAGTTATAAATCTTATAATCCTTGCAGCTAAAAACATATGCGTGAAATGTGGGCAAATTATCAGAACTGGTAACCCGTTATTATTGTGGTTTGTTATTATATCACTACCACTCAATGTGACAGACTTCATGATATACTTATTGCTTCTATGCCAGGATACGCTATTTTCATGAAACATCGCATAGAACATATTCACAAAAAACTGTTGGCGCAGCTCTAATAGTTCTATTTCAGTTAATTCTGGAAAGCATTTCTTGAGATTTATACTCACCACATTGTTACGTTTCCAACTGGAACGCATCACAAGCCTCGCACAAAATTCACTTAAATGCAGCTTAAATTTCTTGGGCAGATAAGCAAGCACTGGTAGCATCATTACAAAAAACAAGTTAGCAATCTCAGAGACAATAACTCCCGGGTGTAACAACGAAGACTTTTTTTTCTTTGTTAATTTTTTAGTTAACATAACCTAGTCACATATAAAATTTAGCTTAGAAAAACTTTTGACTGTAAAATAAAACTAATAACTCTACATTCAGAAATTGTAGTCTACTTTAGCACGCATTGATAATGAATGAAAGGGCATATTCCTAGGAAACACTCTTCTTAATAGATCAGACTTCAAGCTAAATTTACTCTTGTAATGGTAAGAAAAACTTTCAAACTATAAGATAAAAATATAAAAATAATATGCCCGGAAGAAGTGGTTTGTTCTGGCTGTAGTAATCACTATTCAAATAATTTACTTTCTGTAAGTAAGTTAGAATAAATAGCAAAACAAAATATTACATATTTAATTAAACACGAATCTTAATGCTAGAGTATTGTCTTAATATCAACCAAAATATAGATATGAAAATATAAAAAATTACTTTGATATTTTTCTGGATAAATACTATAAAATAAATTCAGATATCCCTAAGACAACCTAGCCTTATATCAGTTTGACATAAGAACTAGCGCTTGAACATTAATACAATTAAATATTGACATTTTTGTTCTCACTATGTACTCTTTGAATATGGAAGTGAAAAATACCTCAACAAAACGGACATTGACTGCGATAGCGATGATAATAGCTAAAAGCTCCCTTCATTACAACAAAAATGGCCAAGCACAAGTTAAGATAAAAGTTGTTTTAGGACAAAAGTCTGCTTTAATAACAGACAATAATCCTTTCAGTGCAACTGAAATAATAAATGCAACTGCGACTAACTTAAACGCATTCTACATAAGCAAAAAAATAAATCCTGCTGACGAAGTTAATCTTACAGCAAGATTTTTGTGTGGACAGAGAAAGCCAACTTTAAAGATTACAGACATAAAAATCCTCTAAGCCTAGTAAAGTAGAAGCTATATCGAAACTACTAGGCAAATTACCAGTCCAAACTTCTATAGCATAAGCAGCCTGATAGACAAGCATTCCTACGCCATTGAGGGCATACTTACAGCCACTCTTCAGAGCAAAATCTACAGAGTAAGTAGCTGCTTTAGAGTAAGCCAAGTCATAGTAAGTATTTGCCTTTTTTAAAACTCCATTAGGTATAAAAGGAATAAAATCTTTTAAGCATACCCCAGAAGCATTGATAATGAGATCATAGGTCATGTTAAGATTATAGTCTTTTCTTAGACTTAATAAACCTATCCCAGAAAAGGAGGATAGTACAGCAGCAGCACGTTGCATATTACGAACTGTAATATCAACTTTAATATCTGCCGCCAACAACTCGGATAGAATAGCTGGCACAACTCCACCAGAACCAAGAATCAAAACATTATTAATCAGTGGCAGTTCTAATGACTTTAAATGCCTTATAAAACCAATACCATCTGTGTTAGCTGCAAAAGTATTACCATGCATATCTATTTTTACAACATTCGCACAACCTACCTTGGTAACTTTAGCAGCACGATCAGAAACTAATTTACAAATACTGAATTTATGTGGATTGGTGATATTGAAGCCATCATAACCTAGTGTAATAAGGCTTGATACTTGCTCATATAGCTCATTCTCACTTAAATTAAATATATTGTACTGATATCTCTCGTTACACCTTGTGAAGAATGACTCGTAAACAAGTGGTGATAAACTATGAGTAACATTTGATCCAAGTAAAGCAAGTTTAAGCATAATAAAAAAATGGGGTGAACGATGGGGCTCGAACCCACGACAACCGGAATCACAATCCGGGGCTCTACCAACTGAGCTACGCTCACCGCAACATTGGCGCGCTTGGCAGGACTCGAACCTGCAACCCTCGGCTTAGAAGGCCGATGCTCTATCCAGTTGAGCTACAAGCGCAAAAGCTGTTACAATTCGGGGTAGAGGGATTTGAACCCCCGACATCCTGCTCCCAAAGCAGGCGCGCTACCAGACTGCGCTATACCCCGTAACTTGAGATAATACCTCTAGGCATCCCTTTGGTCAACAATGATCTACAAAAAATTCAATAATATTAAAGCAAGTACTGGACATTAGGCCTTAAACACACTGATATTAATGAAAAATAAAATAGTAAAACAAAGTAAGATTATTTTAACTTTGTCTCTTGAAATTGCGAGATGTGATGACAAAACATCAAAAGTAGCAACTTGTTTTCAAAGTCACTAACGTTAAGTTTCTTCAAGATAAAAGAAAAATGCTAGCTATAATTACTTTAACTAACAAAGATCTGGACATCAAAACAGAGTTACGGCACAATCTTAAAATGACGCGTATATCAGTAATACATGGACCAAACCTACATCTGCTCGGGAAGAGACAGCCAGAGATATATGGCTCGCAGAATCTAGAAGCAGTTAACACTGACCTGAAAGAACGAGCAGCTGAGTATGGCTTAAGTGTAACTTTTATGCAAAGTAATAGTGAAAGCGAGATAATCAATTACATATCTGAAATTTCTGATAGCATAGATTTTTTGATTTTCAACCCAGCTGCTTTTAGTCATACTAGCATAGCTATATACGATACGTTGCTTGCAACAAAATTGAAATTTATTGAAGTTCACATAAGTAACATTAACAGACGTGAAGAATTTCGGCAATATTCGCACTTCTCTAAGATTGCACTTGGAACTATAACTGGATTTGGCACATATAGCTATATTCTTGCCCTAGATGCAATTAGAAAAAGTATTATGAAGGCCGATCAAGACAACTAAGGAAATAAAATGAATTACGAACCAAAACAAATTGAAGAATTAGCCGAATTACTAGATAAATGTAAACTTACCGAGATAGAAGTTAAGTCAAAAGATAACTTAATTAGGGTAAGTCGCCAAGCATCAAATACTAGTACTGTCACAACTGTATCCCATGAAATGAGTAAACCTAAGGAAAACTTAGTAAAAGACCAAGAGCAAACTGGAACTATCATAAAATCTCCTATGGTCGGAACCGTTTATCTCAGTCCAGCGCCAGATGCAAAGCCATTTGTTAAAGTTGGCACTAAGGTAAAAAAAGGAGACGTACTTTGCTTGATCGAGGCAATGAAGATGTTTAACAAGATAAAAGCTGAAAAATCAGGCGTAATAATGAAAGTGCTAGCGCAAAACGAACATCCAATTGAGTTTGGCAGTAAATTATTTGTCATAGACGAGAGCTAAAATGATCAGAAAAATACTTATAGCTAACCGCGGTGAAATAGCGCTACGTGTCCAACGAGCATGTAAAGATCTTGGGATAAAAACTGTGGCTATATACTCAAGTGCAGACTCTGAATTAATGCATGTGAAGTTAGCCGATGAAGCTGTTTGCATTGGCCCTGCAAACCCATTACAAAGCTATCTAAATATTCCTGCAATACTCAGTGCTGCTGAGATAACAAATGTTGATGCGATTCATCCAGGTTACGGGTTTCTATCGGAAAATATGCAATTTGCTGAGCAAGTTGAAAACAGTGGCTTTATATTCATAGGCCCTACCGCTAGGGTTATCGAAAAAATGGGTGATAAACTTAACGCTATTTCATTCATGCAGAATGCTGGTGTGCCATGCGTGCCTGGCTCAGGAAAAAGCTTAGGTAACAATGATAAAAATAACCTACAAATTGCTGAAAAAATTGGTTATCCAGTTTTAATCAAGGCTTCTGGAGGAGGTGGTGGCAGAGGAATGCACGTTGTATATGAAAGCAAGGAACTTTGTAGCGCCATAAAAACAACAAAAGCAGAAGCAAAAGCTGCATTCAATAATGATGAAGTTTACATGGAAAAATTCCTAACTAAGCCCCGCCATATAGAAATACAAGTTCTAGCAGATAACCACGGCAATGTAATTCATCTTGGAGAACGTGATTGCTCTATGCAAAGACGTCATCAAAAGGTTTTGGAGGAAGCAACAGCATTTAGTATTGATGATGATATCCGGGGGAAAATTGGCGAGATATGTACCAATGCATGTAAGAAGTTAGGCTATAGAGGAGCTGGAACCTTTGAGTTCCTTTTCGAGAATGGTGAATTTTACTTTATAGAAATGAACACCAGAGTGCAAGTAGAACATCCAGTAACTGAAATGGTGACAGGTATAGATATCGTTAGAGAGCAAATTTTAGTAGCCTCAGGTAAAGAACTTAGTAAGAAGCAAAGTGAAATACAGTTTAAAGGACATGCCATTGAGTGTAGGATAAATGCCGAAGATGCTAAAACTTTCATACCTAGTCCCGGCAAAATTACAATGTTTCATCCTCCAGGAGGTTTTGGTGTACGCTTTGATTCACACATTTATAACAGCTATACCGTACCCCATAATTATGACTCAATGATTGCTAAGTTAATTTGCTTTGCTGAAACTAGAGAGCTCGCCATATTGAAAACGTCGAATGCCCTAGATGAGTTAATAGTTGACGGCATTTCAACTAATATTAATTTACATAAAAAAATTCTAAAAAGTGAGACTTTCATTTCTGGAAGACATAATATTCATAGCCTTGAAAAGCTAATACACTCCCAGTAAAGTCTTGACAAAAAAGAATAAATTATGTAATGTTATTATAAAATAAGGCCAAAATATGTCACAAGAAGTATTTGATAAACCACCTCTAATTTTCTATACCATAAGCTACGTTGCTGCTTTCATTATAGGTATTGATTGTGCCATTAATGCTTATTATTACCTAAGCATCCTACCAGTATGGTTAAGCTTTATGTCAAATATATATGTGGTATCTTGCTGTGCAGCGGCTGGATTTATCTTAAACTTCATCTTGTATAAAAAAGATTTTCCTGAGCAATTTTACCGCCTTTTTCAACAACTTTTTGGCAAAACAGGAACTAAAAAAAAGCTGAGTGTAAATGAATTATCTTTTACACTTATTTCAGAGCTTGTCGCTATTTCAAGTGCTTTTATCATGTTTTGCTTCACACTAAATAGCTATAAGCAACTTGCTTTAGCACATATATCAGCACCTATAATGATAATACTTGCACTATCATATGCGATTGGCACTTATGGGCTGTTACGTAAAGCTATCAACCGTGAAGACTTCAATCATGATATAAAACTGATCTTCAAGAATGGTAAAAAGTCAAGTAGAAAAAATATTATGAATATTTTACTTACTTTTACACTTACAACAATTCTAGCCACAGCTACGTGGTTTACAATACTTACTTTTCAAAGTGGTTCTTTGAGCATATTAGGCTCATCTATAATCATACAAAGACTTGTTGATATTACTAGCGCCCTTATTTGGATTGGAGAAATATTTTTTGTTTTCAGTGCCTCAACATACATAGTAAATTTACTTACAAGCGAGAGAGACTCACAAAAAAATATAAATTATACGCTTTTCGCTACATTTATGTTACTAGCAGTCTTAAATGCTCTAGGAAACGCCGCTGTCACAATAGCCAGTAGCTCTAGCCTCGGAATGATTTTAGGTCCCCTAGGAGCTATATTATCATTTTGTAGCATGTTTGGAGCTAGTATGGAAATTAGTACTTTAAGTGACATCTCAAATGAAACTCCGGAACTTGAAAAGAAAAATAATACGGAGAATTTTCACGCCTTTAGAGACTCTACACTTGCTATAATCTCTATTTTTTCAGGCTGGGTTTTAAGTGAGTTTTCACCAACTCTAATTGCAAATAATATATTGTTAAGCAAAGCTTTCCTGGGAGTGTCTTTTGTAATGTTACTTATTACCGTATACTACTTATTTTATTTTTTTGAACTATGTTCCACACCACCTCAGCAAAATACTCTTCATTCTCCTGACTACGCTGATACTAGTTCTTTGGCTACCGGAAAATTACAACCATCAAATATTAGCAAGAAGACAAAAGGTATTGATGGAGCAAATCCAGGCATTCTAAAAAGTTTAGGTTAAAAATCTATTATTTTTACTTCTATCACTTAAGAAAACTTTAAGTAAAAAATGTTATAATAATTATAACATAATAATATTTAAAGGATAAAAAGTGGCAAAAACTAATATACATTGGTCGTATTACACATTTGGCTTCGTATCAGCAATTATAATAGGTATTGACTGCGCTATTAACGCTGCTTTTTACATGTCCATGATGGGAGGATTATATGCAATCCCGGTTCTAATAGTATTTGCAGCATTAGCAGGACTAATTCTTAATGCAATACTTTATGCTAACGATCTTCCAGAATCATTAGCAAAACTAGATGAAAATCTCAATGAATTTGCAAAAAATGAATTTAGTTTTAATGCCCTATTAGAAGCTTTAAAAACAAATACACCTTTAGAAAACACCAAATTAATTACAAAGAACTTATTTTTGCTATCAAAAGAAGTCATAGCTCTTGCAAGTGGAATAGTTATTGGTTTGTTTACTTATGATGCTTACCTTGGCATGGCATTAACTTTTATGAATGGACCTCTTATAGTTATTTTCTGCCTTGCATATGTAGTTGGAACTTATGCTTTAGTTAGAACATCTCTTAACCCTGAGTATGCAGATGGTGAGACAACTTATTCAAAATTATTAGAACTACGAATCTCAGGGGTAATAATTACTTTTATTTTAACTGCAGTAATGATTACAGCAACATATTGGACTATGTTAACCTTTTTCGGTGGTGCAGTCAGTGCAGCTACTACAATATCTCCTATACTCGGACCAGTAATACCTATATTGTTTGCGCTTCTTTTAATTGGTGAAACTGTGTTTTCTACAAAAACTGCAATCTGGTTAGGACACAAAATTCAAAACTTCTGTGATGGAGTGAAAATAAATAAAGAGAAATATTCATTCAGAAATTTATTTCTTCATCTCATGACAATTTTAAATGCTATTGGAAACGCAGCAATAACTGCTGCTGGCTCAACAAAAGTTGCAGGCACATTTGGCTTTGTTCTTTCTTTTGGAGTGATGTACAAATCTTGCCATGAAATAGATATAGATGATGAAGAGTTAGAAAAATCTGAAAAAGAAAAAATTAAAAAATCAATGAAAATAGCAACATTTATTTGCTTTAGTATTACAGCAATCTGGCTATCATATAACTTTCTAACCCCATTGTTAGTAACGATTGGTGTCTTAAATCCAGCACTAACATCAATATTAATTGCAATAACGATTATTTGCACAGTAGCTCTTGTAACTAATATTCTGAGTAGTAATAGAAAGCCAGCTAACGGTAGCAATGATACCCCTATTGTAATATCAGCATGTAAAAATTACTTAAATACTGATGGAGCAACTATGAATCACCCTACTGAGAAAAAATTTGGTCCAACTGCTACTGAAAAAATAGAACTAAAACATGAGGCTGATGATAGCGATCAAAACCAAAATAACCGTACTATAAAGAAGCTTTAGAAAAAATCTATTACAAGAAATACTTGATTAAGATCAGGAAAGCAATAGAAAATACTGCTGCAACTATATCATCCAGGACAATACCAAAACCACCAGATATGTTTTTATCGAACCAACATATTGGCCATGGTTTAAAAATATCGAATAATCTGAAGACCAGAAATGCGGCAACTATCCAAATTGCTGAATTTGGAATAAAACATAAAACAAGTAAATAGCCAACCACTTCATCACAAACAATCGACTCATGGTCATGAACTCCTAAAGCTGTAGACGTATAACCACAAGCAAAAATACTAAATAAAGTTAAGAATAGAAGCATAAATAAATATATCTGGGTATTATAATTTTGCATGAAGAGAAAAAATGGTAACGCCACCAAAGTGCCCCAAGTACCAGGTGCTTTTGGTAGGAAACCTGCACCAAAACCAAAGCTGAAAGCATGGATCGGATTTTTTAGAAGCTGATATTTTCTTGAATTTAACAAATCATCTGCCAAACTAATATTCCTCCCCCTCTAATTCGTCTAAGATTGCGAAGTGATCATGATCTGGCCTCTTCACTAAGAATGGATCACCATGCTTATCAAATACCCGTAAACCTGTAGTTGGAACAATCTCTCCTACACAAGAAACCTTAGTATTATAGAGTCGCGCGAAGTCATAAATGATGTTTACGTCATCTGGATTAACCACTAAACATAGTTGGCAGTCGTCTGAGCCAGTAAAGGCGCATTGATAAGCAGCATTCCTCTCTATAATAGCAGTTATCTCAGGTGAAAGCGGTATTTTTTCCAACTCTATGTCAGCTCCTAAATTATGATGACTCAAAACTCTATCTAGATCTTGTGAAAAACCGGATAATATTTCAACACCAGCTGTAGCATACTTTCTAGCGGCAACTGCAAAATCAAGTGGTATTTGCGGGTGCATCAAACATTTTTCTAAGTACTGCGACGTAGTATCGTCATTTGGGATAGCTTGTAATATCCTTTTCAAAGCCAACCCTGAATCACCTAAAGTTCCAGTAACAAAAATTTTATCACCGACACTTATCTTGTTATCTCCAAGAGTAGATGTGTCAAAAGTAACTTGCCCCATAACACTTATAGCAATACTTCTCTTTCCAGTAACTAAGCTGCTTCCTACCAAACTACCACCATATTTTGTCATACAAGTTTCAAGACCAACAGAAAATGAACGTAACCATGATATATTTACACTAGGCATACTTATATTACATTGAAAACAAAGTGGAGTTGCTCCAAAAGCCATTAACTTACTGTAGCTAGTAACCAAAGCTTTATAAGCTAAGTCATCTGAATTTATATTTGGAAGAAAATGCACCCCTTCGACAAGAGTAACCAAGGAGTTTACAATATTAGACTGCGCTGTAAAGTTCAACATAGTTGCAGCCTGATTATCGTAAGTTAAGAATTTTGTTTGTTTTCCCTGGTCTAAATTTGAAAAGCAACGTTTCAAAATACCTTCATAACTCATATTATTTACTACTCTCCTTCGCAGCTAGATATTCTAGTTCACGGTAATTTTTTGCTACAGCGTCCAAAATAGCATTTATATACCTATAACCCTCTGTAGTACCAAACTTCTTATTCAAACGTGTGGCTTGATCTATTGAAACTTTAAAGGGTATTTCATCAATATACATTAGTTCATATGAAGCTAAGCGCAAAACAGCAAGCTCAACCTTAGTTAATTCTTGAATAGGTCTTTTTGAATAAGATCCTATAACCTTATCTATTTCTTCTAACTTATCGAAAATATTGTTTTTAACACTTATGAAATATTTTTTATCATAACTTAAACTTTTTTCGTCGGTTATATCATCAATTTCTATGTTACGGTGCTCTTGGCTATAATCCCACTGAAAAATCAATTTTATGAGAAGTTCACGCGCATTAGTTCTTTCTATCGCTTTACTCATTAGCAAAATCCTTATCTGTGCTTTCCTGCATTTCCATACCAAGAACAATTTTCTTAAATGCCTGTACATTTTGAAAAGACCTGTAGACTGACGCAAATCTAATATAAGCCACTTCATCTAATGGCCTTAATTCTGTTAAGGCAATATCTCCTATAACTTCAGAACAAATTTCACGCTCACCGATACTGTTGACACGGTGTAATATACTTGCTAGCAAGGATTCTAACTGTTCCTCAGAAATAGGCCTTTTTTCTAAAGCCCTACTCAAGCCATGACGAAGCTTCTCTTCATCGAATGGACATCTTCTACCATCTTTTTTTATAACTCTTGGCATCAATAGCTCAGCTGATTCAAAAGTTGTATATCTCTCATGACAAGCTAAGCACTCTCGACGCCTGCGTACTTGAGCACCATCTGCAACAAGTCTTGAATCAATCACTTTTGTATCTTCAGCACCACAAAAAGGGCAATGCATATAAGCTCCTAGTAGAATTTAGCTATTTGATATATACCGGAAATCGCGAGCAAAGAGAATTTACTTCTTCTAATATAGTTTTTTGTAGAAGTTCATCATCTTTGTTTAGCAATACCCTAGCAATCATATTTGCAACCTGCTTAACTTCGCTTACACCAAAGCCCCTGGTTGTTATCGCCGGGGTTCCTATTCTAATACCACTGGTAATAAATGGCCCCCTGGTGTCATTTGGAATAGAGTTTTTATTTACTGTAATATTCGCTCGTCCAAGTAGTTCTTCAGCTTCCTTACCTGATATACTCTTATCAGTTAAATCCACAAGAAACATATGGTTATGAGTGCCGTTAGATACTACTTTGAAACCTAATTCCATTAATTCTAGTGCAAATGCTTGGGCATTTAGTAAAATTTGTTCTTGATATTTTTTGAAGTCTGGTAACATCGCCTCTTTAAATGCGATAGCCTTTGCAGCAACAATATGTAAGAGAGGTCCACCCTGTAACATAGGAAAAACTGCAAAATTGAGTTTTTTTGCAAGCTCTGTAGTTTTTGCTACGATAATGCCACTCCGCGGACCACGTAAAGTTTTATGCGTAGTTGAGGTAATCACATCAGCATAATCAATTGGTGAAGGATAAACTCCAGCTACAATCAAACCAGAAATATGAGCAATATCAGCTAAAAGGTAAGCGCCTACACTATCTGCGACCTCGCGGAAACGAGCCCAGTCTATAAGGCCTGAGAAAGCTGAAAACCCAGCTATGATCAACTTTGGACGATGTTTTTCTGCCTGTTTAGCTAGTTCAACATAATCAATATCACCGGTTTCGGCATCAATACCATAAGTAACGCTTTTGTAAATCTTTCCAGAAAAACTTACTTTTGCCCCATGAGTCAAGTGCCCTCCATGATCCAAACTCATACCCAACATAGTATCGCCTTGCTCTAGTAAAGCCATAAACACAGCCATATTGGCGGTTGAGCCTGAATGCGGCTGAACGTTTACATATTCAGCGCCAAAGAGCTTCTTGGCTCTCTCAATAGCAAGATCCTCAATCTGATCGACATATTCACAACCACCATAATACCTGGCTCCTGGATAACCCTCGGCATATTTATTTGTAAGACAAGTCCCAGCAGCAGCCATAACTGCAGGACTAGCATAATTCTCTGAGGCAATTAACTCTATGTGCTGTTCTTGGCGCTTAATTTCTTTTACAAGAATCTTGGAAATCTCAGGATCTTGCTGCTCAATCAATTTTAAAGGATCTGTTACCATACGTGCCCCGTGTCGAAAAAATTATACATACTATGTTTAAATTAGGTATATCTTACCTTAAAACTCAAGAAAAAAAAATTTTTTACTTTAATTTCTCGAAATAAGATGAAAGAGTTTGCCAGATTTGTTTTTTTATAGCTTTATTTGTAGCCACCATGCTTAACTCTGGAAAAACAAAAAGCCTGGTATTATTTCCTGAAACTTGCCATGGTCCGTCTAACAAAGATTCCTGCTCACAATCTATTTCAGTTAAAGAACTTGCGACATCTATCCCGAACATCAAGATGAAGTCATAAGAAAACTCTAAGTCATAATCCTTTTTTACTCGCAGGTTCAATGCAGAAAGCATTTTTTTTAACAATTCCCTGGTTTGATTGTTTATATCTGCAGAACCAATTGCAAGCAACCCATTACAATTCCCAAATTTTAAACCGCAGAAGTTAGTTTTTACTGTGTCTTTAAACTGCCAAACATCTAGTTTGAAAAGGCTTAAAGTCCCTAAATCAATCACTATTTTTTCTCCATCACTATACTTTGAGGTATACTCTTGAAATATTATGAGTTGGCTCCTTAGAGAGTATAATATCAGCTCTAGATCTACTTGGTAAAATATTTTCTTTTAGGTTTAGCAAGTTGATTCTTTTCCATATGTCTCTGCCATATGCTTTTGCGGCCATCTCATCTAAACCTCTCAAAGAATACATATATGCACTTGGATCGTTTTTTGCTTGCTGCTGATATGAAAAAAATCTATCTAGATACCAATTTTCAATGACATCATGCTCTGCATCAAGATAAATACCAAAATCAATGAAGTCAGCAACACAATATTTTAGTGAAGATTTACTATCCTTGATCCTCGGCAATTGTAGCACATTTAGCCCCTCTAAAATGATAATTTCTGGTGCGTTAATAGTCATATACTTGTTGGGTATAATATCGTAACAATGGTGACTGTAAGCAGGAAATTTCAAATTTGATTTACCTTGCCGAGCATCTTGGAGGAAATTCAAAAGCTTATTAATATCATAACTTTCAGGAAAACCTTTTCTGTTGAGAATATTTTTCTCTTCCAGAACAGCATTTTCATACAAAAAGCCATCTGTAGCTACTAAGGCCACATCATAATAACAAGTATCTAAAGTTTCTAGTAAATATTTTAGGATACGTGCAGTAGTACTTTTGCCAACCGCAACAGAACCAGCAACACCAATAATAAAAGGTCTGTTAAATTCTGGTAAGTTTAGGTATGAACTTATATCTCTCTCAAGCAACTTTTTGTGCTTAATGTAGTTTTGCAAAAAATTAGTTAGGGGGATGTAAATTTCCCTTATCTCAGATAAAGATATAGGCTCGTTAAAGCCAAATAAGCTTCTAATATTTTTATCTAAATTGCCCTGATTAGCTTGACTTGAGAATTTTTGCCAGTCGGAGCGCAATACTGAACGATAATTTGACGAATTGAACATGGTCTGATAACAATTTTATTAAATCTAAAAAAAGCAAATATACTTTGTTTTAACATGCAATAATTACTATTAATAGTTCATAATAAGCTTAAAATAAAAATTATACTATAATTTTTTCCAGAATTTAGGTAATATTGTGTGGTCAAATTAGTAATTTTATACCATCGTAATATCAATGGACAACATCAGAAGATATACAAAAGTTATTGCTCTTGTCATATTATGCTCGCTTGCAATTGCGATGCCAAATATAAACTTCTCTGTTTCCGGAATATCAGGAAACGTAGCAAAGAATGTCTTAAATACTCTCAAATTGTTCTCAGAAAATATTGATACCAATATTTCGGAGAATGAATTAAGGTCAAAAGAGCTTAGAATGGAGGAAGAGGTAAAAAAAGCAATGCAACCATTCGGCTATTTCAACCCAATACTTAAATCTAATATCTACAAAAAAGATAACGTTTGGTATATCGCATACAATATTAAACCAGGGTATAGACTTAGGTTTAATAAAGTAAAGCTATCACCTACTGTAAAAAAACTAACAGACAAAAAGCATACATTGGTAGAAGGAGAATATTTTTCTATTATAAAGTATATTGATTTCAAAAAATATTTAGTAATGCTCGCACAAAACCAAGGCTATGCTAATGCTAATACTGATATGAGCAAGATAGATATTGATATTGAAAAAAAATATGTAGCTGTTTCAATTGAATTAAACTTAGGACCTCGTTATCACATCGGCAACATTAACTATAATAGCGAAAAAATATCTGCAGAACTACTTAATAAGTTTGCCCCATTCAAAAAAGGAGATACATACACTCTCTCTAAAATTGCAGCATTCAAGAAAAATTTAGAAAAAAGCCATCTTTTACAAAAAATTGAAATAATACCTAAGTTTCCAGCAAAAAACTCGAACAGGAATAACATTGATTTAGAGGTTAAATTGACATTAAAGCCTAATAATCAATATCAGGTAGGATTTGGATACGACACAAACGAACTCTGGCAAACTAATTTCAATGTAACGCGAAATTACCTCACAAAGAATGCTAATAAAAGTAAATCTTCAATCAAAATTGCGACAAATGAAGTTGAGGCTGGTTTCGAGTACATAATGCCTGGTTCTGATCCAATCGTAGAAACTGATATTATTTCCTCTTATCTAAACACAAAGTCATATCAAGGTATTGGTGATAGCAAATATATAACGAGCTCATATATTAAAAAATATAACTACATAAACTCATCACATGCAGAAAGTATTAATATTCATCACGAGAAGTCATATCCAGACAATGAACCTATCTATACGTCAACGTTATTATACCCAAAATTTGAAGCAACAAGATCTTTTATTCTGAATAAGAAAACAAAATCTAAACTCTCAGGTTATGTTCTTGGCGCAATAAAAGATGTAGGATCAACTGATAATATTCTAAAAGGAGTGTTAAATCTCAATACTTCTGTTAAGTTGCCAGATAACTTTAGCTTTGTAAACAAAATTCAACTGGGAGCAATATACAGTAATAACTTTACTGACATTCCTCTTTCTTTCAAATTTACTGCTGGTGGCGCAAATAGCTTGCGAGGCTATTCGTATAATTACTTTGGTCCAGGAAAATTTCTAAAAGTAACGAATAATGAGGTCTCATACCGAATATATGAAAATTTATCTGTTTCTTTCTTCGTTGATATTGGAAATGTAAGTGACAACTTCGATGACAGCAAATATTATGTTGGGATTGGTCCGGCAATTAGCTGGCATAGCCAATTAGGTGCAGTAAGTCTAAATCTGGGGTATGCTATTAGTCTGGATGATAAGCCATGGCAATTACAAATGAGTTTTAGTCCAGCAATATAATTTGCATTAATATGGTTAAGAAAGGGTTCTTATGAAAAAACAAAGTAAAATAATTGTAATCTTAGTTCTAGTATTGAGCTTAATCATAAGCTCTTTTGTATATTTTCTCTTTTACACAAATAGTGGCCTGAAGCTACTAACAGATTACGTAAATAGTAATTACAAAAACTTTTACTATCTGGAATCTGCGCATGGTAACCTAGCGGGTGAATTTGGTTTTGATAAGATAATAATTAAGAAAAATAAATCTCAAGTTATCCTTAAAAATAGTGTCAGTAAAATAAATTTAATTAAATTACTCCAGCAAAGTATCAATGTATATGATATCAAAGTGAGAGAAGTTGATTTTGCTATAGATAAGATAATAACACTGCCGATAAAGAAATTAACTGGGGAAGTAGAATTTTCCAGGAGTAATCTTGAGGTGAACTTAGCTTATACAATAACTCTTCCTGAAGATTCAATTAATGGAAAATTGAATATAAAAGGTAAACCAGAAAAATACAATGTTACAAATTTATTTGATTCAGGAAACTATGAACTAAAGTTAGAAGGAACTGGTAATGAACATAGTATCAACATTGTTACTCCCAAGAGTGAGCAACCATCATTACTACTAACTATTGATTGGCTACAAAAAGTAAATTGGAATTTAAGCCTAAAAGGTAATTTGAACTCTGACCTAGATGCGAATGTAGATTTAACTTCTCACAATTATGATGATGATATAACCATAGAAATGAATAAACTAAATATAAAAATCCATGATAAAAATATGTCACTGAAAGGAAAGGCTAAGATAAAACCAGATTCTGTAGTAGGAGACATTTTTCTAAAATATGGTGGTAGTTCTGCAACTGCTACCCTAGAGCTAACTGATAAAGTTTTGTTAAAAGGGAGCATTAACATACCAGAACTTAATGATATCAATCCGGAATTGAGTGGAAGTCTGAAAAAAAGCTTTGTGGTTCGGGGGGATCTAGACAAACCTGAAGTTGACTTAAGTTATGATATTAAGGACCTCACCTATCCAGGACTAAAAGTAGAAGAACTACACGGCAAGCTGAACATTGACAAAGAGATGATTTTTAAATCTAACATCAATATCATCAATCTAGTTACGAACTACTTTTACTTCGACGTAATAAACGCCTCTGCATCTGGGAATATTGAACAACATAACATAAAAACTCATTTGAAAAATGATTTAACTGAGGTGGACATTGATATTAGCGGAAGCTATATCAATAATAGTTACATGGCTACTATAAATAAACTTAAATATAGCTTTGATAACAATATAACAACTATAACAAACCCCATAACAATGTACATTAGGAACAATAAGATACAAGTCTATGATGTCTGTCTCTCACAAGATAATAAAAAGATGTGCTTTAATTTTTTCTATAATTTTACCAATGATGAGTGGGATATGGATATAACAACAAATGAGTTTGATTTATCTCAGCTTGGCAATTTAAAAATTCATGATTTAGCAACTTTAAAAAAAGGCATTATTAGTGGCAACCTAAAAATATCTGGTAAAGGATCCACTTCAAGTAAAAAAAAAGGGAAATTTCAGCTAAAAAATATTATACTACACAGCTCAAAGCTCAACGTTGATCAGAAATTTAATCTTGCCTCAGTAGATATTGAAAATGATAAAATAAATTTTCACATTGAAAATGATGATAAAAAAAGTAAAGTAAACATTGTAGGACAAGCGCAACAAGACAAAATAACCCTAAAATTTAGCTCTAAAAATACAGAATTATTAAAAATTAAGGAAATGGATGCAACAGTTGATGCTGAATTAAATATAAGTTTAGTTGGCAGTGTTGTTAAGGTTATAGGAGATATAAGTATAGTAAACGGGAATATAAAGTCTAACATAATCCCAGATATTGTAACCCTAACAAAAGACGTTAATCTAATAAACGGCACAAAAGTATCTAACGCAATTACAATTCATCCAGAATCACAAGTGAAGTTAACTATTGATAAAACTGATTACATAGATCTTATGAATACAGAAGGCCTTTTATCTGGACAAATTCTATTACCCCCCGAAAATGACGAAATAAAAGCAACTGGTAACTTGAATATAGAAAATGGTAAGTACAAGTCATTTGGTAAAAATCTACTAATAAAAAAAGGGTTACTCACGTATAAGAATAACGATATTTATGATCCTGAACTCGATATTATTGCTGTGAGAAAACTTACTGAGGCTGAGGAAAATAAAGGTGTAAAAAAGGTTGAAGTTGGTATTAAAATCACAGGAAAAGCAGATATGGCAAATGTGAAGTTGTTTGATTCATCAAATGAGTATTCTGATAGCGAGATTATCTCACTATTGCTTGTGGGTAATACCAGCTTGGCTAATGAAAGTGGTTATGGCAATAAGGATGCGGGAGATTCTATAAAATTTGGCAGTGGTATTCTTGCAGCAAGTAATGTGCTAGATTCAGTAAGTAAAGCCATGAATCTAGATAGTATATCCCTAATGAATGATACTTCTGATATAACATCAGCAAGTACTAGCGACCTTACATCAACTGTAAAAAATAATTTAAAGGTAGGCATAACGAAAAAGATTGATGATAAAGTTTTACTAAGCCTAATTCATGGGGTCTATACTAACGACTTTACCATTAGTTTGGAGTACGAATTACGCAAAGGGCTAATGTTAAAACTTTACACTAATGAACTAAGTGATGGCATGAATATTATATATAAATTTAACACTGATTAAAGAGATTTAAAGTTTGGATCTTTACGGTATTCAGTCATAATACTAGACACAACAGTATCTAAGACACTTTCTTTCTCATCATTAGTGATAATTCCTGAATCAGCCTCGGCCATTTCTCTTACTTTACTTTCAATATATTTAGTACATGAACCATTTGGGAAGATATTAGCAAGCACTCTTCTTGCTTCTGCAGGGCCAAGCTCAATATATAGTTTATTTCTTACAAAAGCATCCTCTGCAGTTGTACTAAATGCCCAAAGTTCTATAGGGCCTAAGGTTAGAGTAAGAAGCTGAATATTTATACCATCTTTAGTAGCAAATTGAGCTAAGAAAGTAGAACCTCCTGCACGAGGACCATGAACTGAGGTTTTTAGTGCTGTACGAGCTGTCTGTGATAATCCAAAAACTTTTACTGTTTTATTAATAGCTTGCTCAGGACCGGCATCCATAATAAATATAGATGTACCAAATTCTACCATTACCTCATCAAAATCATCAAGTGACTGAGAAATTAATGCTATTTGCACATTCCACTTCCTACCCTCACGCATATCTTGCACAACCTGATCACGCACAGACTGCACTTTTGAGGTCCTATGGAACTCATCAAGGACTAATCTCTTTGAATCTTCCCTAATTTCTTGTATTCTTTTTTCGTGAAAATCCCGATAGATATCAGAAATACCTGACAATGAATCTAGGGTTAAATAGAAGTCTTTTGCTAATATGTAACGTGCTAACATGTACATAACAGCGGTCTGTCTATCAGCAGCATTACCACCACTCTTCGCCACCTCATCAAGATCCATTGAAACAACCCTAGCATCACCTAAATCAAATTTGGTAACTCTGGATAAAATTGGGTATTCACGTACAGCACTTGAGATCATCCTTGCAAATGCGTTTATTAGTAACTCTCCAGTTTTTGTTGAAACATTACCATACAAGTCTTCAACAGCTGGTAAACGACAAATTGAGGTTAAATCACTTATAAGCGGCATAGCATTTCGCTGAGCAAGAGTAGCTTCATGACTAAATCCTGCACTAAATAGAGCATCTGTGACTTCCCACCAAGTAGTATGGCTATCAATAACAAAACCTATATCTTGTAAAATAGCATCTATAATATCTTCAACACCCTGAGCATAGCTGTTTGGATTACCATCTTCTGAACATTGCTTATAGGCCTCGTCTACAAGCATACCTGACATATCTATAATACCATCATAGGGCACATCTGAACCCACTGGTGTAGCTAACAATGAAATGAAGTTTATCAGAAATGTTCTTTCTTGGGGAGCAGGATATCTCGATCCCAACTGGGTATCAAAAGGATTAATTGAGTAATCTTTTGTCATACGTAAACGATGATAAGCAACTTGGTGCTTTTTATCATCAGGTAATGCCTCTTTCAACAATGAGATTAAACCGCTACTAGAAGGTCCAATATCAATAACAGAAATTCTTGGTAACCTAGATATACCAGGAGCCATACATAATGCTAGATTCATCGCATTTGATAAAACAGACTTACCAGAACCTGGCCTCGCATACATTAAATCAATCCATGTGGTTTGTCTCGGTGAACCAGGTTGATATGGCCAAGGTTTTCCGTCAGGTGATCGCAGGAGTAAAGCACCATTCTTCCATGGAGAAGCTGGGCGATAAAAAGGCATCATATATAATACATCGGAAAGAGATGCCACAGAATTGGTAGCTACACTATTAGCGCTAAAAGCAAGAAGACTAGAAGCGTACCCTTCAAAAGCGTCACCACATATCTCAGAAACGTCACATGAGCCCCAACCTTGAATAGCCCTTGCTAATTGTGAGGATCTATTACGTAATAACTTGATATTTCCTTCAGGTGCCCAAGTACAAGCAGCTACTCTTAGTCTTACTACTGAGTCATCTGTATTTACATTGATATAGTCAAGTAAAGCAACTGCGTCATTAATCAGCCTATTATCTGAAGATGAGAAAGAAAGTAGTGACGAAAAAGCCCTCTTCAATTGGAGTGCCCTCATCCCACCGCCGTCCATGAGAAATGATATACGCCATGGAACTCCGGTTGGCAGTGCCCTATTGAACAATGTCATAAACGACTGTATCTCTTTAGGAAAAAGATCTATAAAAACTGAAGAGTAAAGTGTGCCGCCAACTTTAACAGTTTGTAAGTCAATATTTAAAGCATCACGTGGTATTATTTGGTGAGTTAATGATGGCCATAATAATTCAGAAATATCACCATCAAAAGTTTTAGATACCTTAGGATTAAATTTGTCACCTGGCAGACTTGGTGACCAATTTCTATCAGTGAAATCTGGATCTAAAATTCTTCGAATAGCAGTAACTGCATCATGTGAACTTAAACAGTCTAGAACCAAGCCTAGGGATTCCATACTACTACAAAATGACTTAACTAAGGAGTCATGGGCATTTCTTAAATCAGGAATTGCAGCAATCACATTTTGGCAAGTCTTCACGTTATAGCCCTTCTCAGCAATCTTTTCGCCTTTCTCCTTTAAAGCTCGCTTGGACTGATCACCAGTAAGTAATGTAATCTTACTCCAAAGAACTACATAAACTTCCTCAAAACCACAATAATTTGTGATGTGAGTTAATCTTTCTTGGAGCAAATCGTCTAGATTTAATCCCAAATCCTTTAGTGTATCTACTGTAGGGGCATAGTTATCTTCGATAACCTCTTTTACTTTCTCACGGGAGTACCCAAAATATACTTGTATGGAATGTCCCTGCTCAGCAAGAGAAGTTGATAAGTTCTGTAGTGCTCCGTCGTGGATTCTTTCATATTCTTCTTGACCAACTAAAGCTTTAACACCATCAATCTTTACTACTGATAGTAAAGATCCATCAGTTGCAACAAGAGTATTTTTACTATCTGCTGTATGTATGTCACAATATGATTCAACAGTTTGTTTTAACCCTGAGCTCAAAGCTGCTAAGAGAGTATCTAAGATCTCTGATATATTGTCGACTATTGCACCCATATCTCTATATCCCTATACGTTAAAATAAAATCAACTCATACTACCTAATGCAGTTTGTGACCATGTCTCAACACATTTAGTAAATTTGTTAAGTAAAGGTAGTACTCTTACACCACTTAACAATCGTTTAGACACATTATCCTTATTTTCAAGAGGCGTATCTATAATCATCTGTCCCATAAAAGATGGATTACTCATACCTGCACCATAAGTCTCTTCGACCACTTTTGACAGTAGCCTCAAATCGTTGTATGTTGCCTGCGCAACACTAGCATACTTTGTACCATTTAGAATTGCACAAAATAGAGCATGGCATAAGCCGTTAAGATCCTCTTGTGATATCTCAGGTAAATAAATGAGAACAGCACCAGTATTAGCGACTTTTCCAATCATTTCGAGGAAAAAGCACTGCGCACACAATGGGCAAGCTAGTACCATATTTGTAACTTTATTATTTTTGTAATTGCCATCTAAATTGATGACTTCCATATAAGATTTATCCTTAAACCCACAAAACTGACAAGTATCATTGCACTCGTAGGCTACAGTCTTCTTGTATGAAGCGAAACGCTCATCAGCATTACGTTTAGCGTAGTACGCCCAGGCTCCGGGGTTGAGCTTAACTGATATAGATCTTAAATACTTACTCAACTTAAAATTCCTTGTAATGTTGACTGAATATTAGCTGAACCTTGAACTAGAATAAGAGTAGGAAGCACCTGGCATCATGTAGGCTCCAGAGCCATCAAAACCACCTCCTCGGGCACTCTCATCATCACCAAACAAGGTCATACCAGCTGGTTTGTATATACCTGGTAAGAATATAAGTAAACAGGAAACACCAAGTAAAGCAAATGGAGTCCCAACAGGTATTTGAGTTGGATTATCTTTATGCTGTTTAAATTTAAATACAGCAGATATTCCAAATCCAATCCCTGAAACATAAGCAACTCCAATCATGAGCTTTCCCATCTTAAGAAAGCTCGATGTGATTGAGTCAGCCATATCGCCCAGATCCATAGCCGCGAAGCACGGCACGAAAACTAGGGATAAAAGTAAAACTTTAATAGCATGTTTATTTAATATTCTCACAAAGATTGGACCTACAATTTTATGTAATTGAACTAGCACCAGCACCTGTGAATCCACCACCAGTTTGACTACCACCGAAGACACTCTGTCCAGCTGGGGCATAAATTGAAGGTAAGAAGATCAGAACAACTGACACAGCTAATAAAGCGAAAGGTGTACCTATTGGAATTTGAGTTGGGTTATCTTTGTGCTGCTTAAACTTAAATACAGCTGAAATACCAAAACCAAGGCCAGCAAGATAAGCAACACCAGTCATTAACTCACCAATAGCTGTGAAACTGCCTGTAACGTTAGTGGCAAGGTCACCAATTGTTTGAGTCTCAGCAAAAGCACCAGTTGCTGCAGCTAAGCCAAGAAGAATTAGACTACTTCTTTTAACATTTCTCTTATTCATAAAAAACTCCATATCAATTATTTACGAGGAATGAAGCTATTAATTACAAATGTAGCTGACTAGCTAATTCCTCCTCCAAATACACTATGAGGATATTATAA
>JAYYZF010000007.1:0-12253 GCA_036340215.1 Pseudomonadota bacterium
CTTAGCTAAATTTAAACTAAGTAGGTTACATACTGCAACCTCATCATTGCTAGTATTCAAAGTTATCTCTGTACATAAGTTAGATGAATGGATTACACCGCAGTGTTGTTGTGGTGATCTCATATTACATCTGTCTTTAAACACGAACCAAGGATGTCCTGTTTCAAAAACCATACTTAGCATTCTTCTATACAGCTTAACAGCAGATATGGATTGAGATCTTATCTTGCCTTGTTGAGCTTTAATTTCATACTCGACATAGGCCTTATTAAAGCTTTCACCATATAAGTCATGTAAATCCGGTACTTCATCTGGTGAAAATAGAGTCCAATCCGCATTTTCAAAAACCCTTTGCATAAACAAGTCGGGGATCCAATTAGCCGTATTCATATCATGAGTTCTTCGCCTATCGTCACCAGTGTTTTTTCTAAGATCTAAAAATTCTAGAATATCCATGTGCCATGTTTCTAGATAAGCGCAAACCGCTCCTTTTCTCTTTCCACCCTGATTTACAGCGACTGCAGTGGTATCTGCAACTTTCATGAATGGTACTACACCTGAAGAAGTCCCATTGGTACCTTTTATGTGTGCTCCGTTTGCTCTTACTCTAGTCCAATCATTACCAAGACCACCAGAGTACTTAGATAACTTTGCATTATATTCAATACCGTGTCTAAATATCTTTTCAATGTCATCATCAATAGTTGTTAGGAAGCAACTGGATAACTGTGGTCTATTCGTTGCAGAATTGAACAATGTTGGCGATGATGACATACAGAGCATTTGTGATAAGACGTCATAGAACTCTATTGCAGCTTTTTCTTTATTATCTTCCTTAAGAGCAAGTCCCATAGCTATTCTCATCCAGAATAACTGAGGCAATTCGAACCTAGTTTTGTTATGATGAATAAAGTATCTATCATACAATGTTTGTATACTTAAGTAATTAAATAGCTGATCTCTCTCTGGCTTGATAGCGCTAGCAAGCTTCTTCAAATCAAACTCAAGAAGTTTTGGGCTAAGTAGCTCTAAATCTATAGCTTTGCTGATATATGCTTCGAAATATTTTTTATAGTCGATTAAGCCAGAAGCGTAGAGAACTTCAACTTCAGCACCTGGGAATATAACCTCATTTGCGTCTTCTTGTAGTTGGTCAAGTGTAAACCTTGCAGCTGCGTAGCTGTACTGCGGATCCTTTTCGACAAGAGCTTTTGTTGTGATTATGATGGCCTTTCTGAAGTCATCAAGCTTGATGCCCTTGAAGACACTCTTAATAGTTTCTTTAGTGATGACCTCTGCATCTACCTCTTTTAAATCTGACACCTTCTTCTTCACATACTTTGAAATATCACCAAATGACAAGGTGATCTCGCTACCATCTTTCAGCGTTACGGTAGCTGCAGGCTTATTATTCTCTTTTTCAAGTTTTGCTCGCTCCTCAGCTCTTTTCTCACGGTAGACTATATATGATCTGTGAATATCGTAATAATTATGCTTGAATAACGCTAGCTCTACTTTATCCTGAATAGATTCAATTTGAATAGGAGTATTTCTTGGCCAATTTGTAATAATATCATTAGTAATAAAGTTTGTTAGGCTATGTGCAACTTCATTCAGCCTATTAGATAACTCAATATCATCACCTTCAACGTCTATAAAAGCTTTGGAAATAGCAACTCTTATTTTGCTAGCATCATAGTTTACTAGTGTGCCATCTCGTTTAACAACGTTTACATCAGTAACTACAAATTCGTGGTTAGCTACACTTGCACCAGCCTGTGCAGTAGGCTCAAGGACTTGGTTATCGCTCATTTTTGCTCCTTTTTTAAAATTATCTACAAAAAAGTTAACCCCAATATGTAGGGAATATTTACTTCATATACACAAGATAGAGTGTTTTTTTCTTAAAATCAAGCGTGAAAATGTGACTTTTTTAGCGGTGCGTATTAATTAAATTTGTAAGCATAAGTAATATATAGAACTAAAGTTTCAACCTCCCCATTTAAAAAAAATAAGTTATTTTTATTGATTTTAAATAACAAAATGCTATAATTCGATACTTTGAAGATGGTTTATTAATAACTACTAACTGACCAACATAATTGTGAGATAAAAAATATGCCTGATATAGATGTAAATAAATGCAAGGGACAAGTTGACACTGCTCTTAGAAGATTAAAAAGGCTGTGCGACAAGCTTGGTGTAGCTAGACGTTGGCGTGAAATAGAATTCCACGAGAAGAAAACTTCTAAGAAAAGAAGACAAATGGCAGCAGCCGTTAAAAGACAGCAAAAGAAGAATAGCTTAGAGCGTATTGGCAGGAGAAAAAAGAGGTGAGTATAACTCTTTTTGAGACAATATTAAACGATACAAAACTGGCAATGAAAGCCAAACAAAAGGCAGAAGTGGAAGCATTACGCTTAATAAGTAATGAAATAAAAATGGATGCTATAAATAATAAATCACCTTTACCGCCTGCAGACAGCACTAGCATTGCAATTTTGACAAAACTAGTAAAACAGCGTAAAGATTCTATCTCGCAGTTCAATAATGCTGGGCGTGCCGACTTAGCTGAGAAAGAGGAATTCCAGCTGAGCGTAATTTCCAAATATCTACCTGCACAAGTTTCTGAGAATAAACTAAGAGAAATGGTTAGCGAAAAGTTAGTAGAACTTAGCATTAAAGACATTTCAGGGCTAGGCAAGCTAATGCAAGAATTTAAAAAGATGCCAGCGGGAACAATAGACATGTCACTGGTAAGCAAAATAGCTCGCAATATTTTAAGCAACTAGTTTAAATCCAAAATTACTGTTATAATTTTCTTAATTATTAAGTTAGAGTACACATGGCTGTAAAAATTCCGCAGGACTTTATAGACGAAGTTATAGGTAGATCGTCACTTGTAGACTTCATATCAAAATATATCCAATTAAGAAAATTTGGTGCAAATTACAAAGCGTGCTGCCCATTTCATAATGAAAAAACACCTTCGTTTTCTGTGAGCTCTAGTAAACAGCTTTATCACTGCTTTGGGTGTGGAGCGAGTGGAAATATTATTACATTTGCCATGAAGTATAACAATATTGATTTTGTAGCTGCTGTTGAGATGATAGCGAGAGATACCGGCTTACAGATGCCACAACTTACGCAAATTGATCCCAAAGTACAGCAGAAATATAATGCTGCAAGGTCAATATATGAACAAGTATATAAAACTTATCAAGGCAATCTTAAAAACAACGAAGCATCCATGAAATATCTTGTTAATAGAGGCATTTGCAAAGATAATATAGAAAAATACAAGCTAGGATACTCGTTAAATTCTTGGGATGACATAAAATCAAGATATGAAAATGACTGCGATATTCTAATCCAAGTTGGTCTAATCATTAAAAATAATAATAAAACATATGACAGGTTCAGAGACAGAATTATGTTTCCTATCTTGAATGAGAAAGGATATTGTATTGGCTTTGGTGGTAGAACTCTTACAGATCAAACACCGAAATATCTTAACTCATCAGACTCGTTTTTGTTTAAAAAGGGAAAAGAATTATACGGCCTGTATCAGATTATACAAACCAAAAAGAGTCCTAATAGCATAATAGTTGTGGAAGGATACATGGACGTAATTGCACTGGCTAGTAATAAAGTTAATAATGCCGTTGCCTCTTTAGGTACAGCAATAACCAAGGAACAGATACAAAAGATTTTGAAATACTCACAAAAGATTATATTCTGTTTTGACGGAGATAAAGCTGGAAAAGCAGCGGCATGGAAGGCCCTAAAAAATATAATGCCTCTTATGCATAAAGGAATTTTTGTTAAGTTCGTATTCCTACCAGATGGTGAGGACCCAGACAGCTATATCAGAAAACATGGGAAACAAGGACTTGCTGATTTTTTTAAGAACTCTAAAAGCTTAACAGACTATTTTTTTACAGAAATGAAAACACTTCATGGAGGCAATGATATAAGCTCAAAAGCTAAATTTGCCGATGAATGCAGTACTATTATAAATTCAATACCAAAGTCTGTATTCCGCTCACTGTTAGAAGATAAATTAAATAGCATAATAGGATTAAATATTGCTAATAAAAAGCCTGTTACAAGTGAAAATAAGAGACCAATACAAAAACAAAGCCACAAGTATAATGACAACCAGAGGCTACTTTCATTAATTCTACAGCAGCCAAAAATTTTACAAGATATACAAAAGACAACAGCAGATATTAATCACTACTTTAATAACAACAAGTTTGTAGTAGATATTTTATCTTATATAATAGCTTCTGATTTCAAAACCACATCAGCTCAAATATATGAAAAATTTAAGAAAGATGAAGAGCTCTTTAATATAAACCCATATCTTCAGTATGATCATATAATTCCTGAAGACGGGTATCTCATCGAAGCACTTGAAATTATAACAAATATAAATAAATCTGAGGTAAAAACTAAAATATATGAATTGCTTGATAAAAGCAAAAAATCAGAGCTTAGCCCGGAAGAAAAGATAGAACTAAAGCATCTCCTGCAGCAGCAGACTAAAGCATAACGCTACTGCCCATATAAAATCTTGTCATAGCTCAATAATAGGTATATAATCTCCCTTTTGACATTTAGCTAAGAGGTACAATATGGGTGACATAAAAACCCTAGAACAACAAGTAAAGTCTCTCCTTGACACATATAAAGTCCAAAGATTCATAACAACAACTCAGTTTAATGATATGATATCGCAAGACTTATTTGAGCAGGAAGTTATCGAAAAAACACGTCTCAAATTTGAAGAAAAAAATATTGAAATTCTAGACAATGTTCCCAGCGAAGTAAGTATTCTAGAGAAGGCAGACGAAATAATTGAAAACATAGACAATGTTTTAGCATACATACTGAACAATGTTGAAAGTGATATCGGCAAGACAGCTGACACAATAAGGATCTACATGCGTGACATGGGATCAAAAAACCTGCTCAAAAAAGAGCAGGAAATAGAAATTGCCAGGCGCATAGAAAGAGGTTACGAAGATGTATTATCCTCTCTTGCTCGCTGGGATGGCATTATCCCTGACCTTATTGAAAAATATAAGAATATTAGCCCACATAAGTTATACGAGCTGATATCTGGGTTTACTGATATTGTAGTGGATCTGGAAAAAGATTCATCACACCTACTTGAAGAAGATGACGATGAGAAACTGTTTATTGATGACGAAGATGATCTACCAACACCTGTAGTTTCAATTCAGGAGAGAAAGGATAATAAAAAAGATAATATTGATGAAAAAAGAAAAGATGATATAGCCACTTCTGACCATGAAGAGGTAAATAGTTCGGAAGAAACAAAAAATAAGGTGAGTGATGATAATGAATCTGATTCAGATTTTGAGTGCTTCGAGTCTGAAGATAACAATGGACCCGACCCGGAAATAGTGTCAGAGAGGATGCAACTCCTAGAAAAGACCTATGCTAAATATGAGAAAAAAGTAAGTATTCATGGAAAATACTCTGAAAAAACACTGAAAGCACAACAAGAATTAATTGATGTTTTCATGAATTTTAAAATTCCTGCAAAGCTAGTTAACAATTACAAAAAAAATATAAAAGCGGTCGTTCTTAATATTAAAAAGTTAGAAAGATATATTTATAATATCTGTGTAAATAAGGTAGGAATTGAAAGATATATCTTTATAAGTTCTTTCCCAGGCAATGAAACCAATATAGCCCTAGTTTCACAACTGATTGAACAATCACCAGATGCTAAAGATCAGCTCTCAAAATATTTATTCCAAATTCAGAGATCTCAAAAAGAGCTTGCTACTATTGAGCAGAAACATAATATGAGCATCATTGAAATTAAAGAAATAAGTCGTAGACTTACTATTGGGGAAGCCAAAACTGAAAATGCAAAAAAAGAAATGACAGAAGCTAACTTGCGACTCGTAATTTCTATTGCAAAAAAATATACAAATCGGGGCCTACAATTTCTTGATTTGATACAAGAAGGAAATATAGGGCTAATGAAGGCGGTTGATAAATTTGAATACAGGCGCGGTTATAAATTTTCTACTTATGCAACTTGGTGGATCAGGCAAGCCATTACGCGCTCAATTGCTGATCAAGCAAGGACCATAAGAATACCTGTTCACATGATAGAAACTATCAACAAGCTCAATAGATTCTCGAGACAAATTGTACAGGAAACTGGAATAGAGCCCTCACCTGAAGAGCTAAGTGAATTGATGGACATATCTGCGGATAAAATAAGAAAAGTACAGAAAATAGCTAAAGAGCCCGTATCTTGCCAAACTCCTATTGGTGATAGTGATGATGGCTCCTTTTTGGAGGATTTTATTCCGTCTGATGGAATTGAACCTGATGATAATGCATCAATGTCATCGCTGAAAGAATCTGTGAGTAAAATGCTTGGCACTCTAACACCAAGGGAAGCCAAAGTTCTTCGCATGCGTTTTGGTATTGAAATGAACACAGACCATACATTGGAAGAAGTAGGGAAACAGTTTGATGTAACAAGAGAACGTATCAGGCAGATAGAAGCAAAGGCACTGCGTAAACTGAGGCATCCAAGCAGATCTGAAAAACTAAGTAGTTTTCTTGATGAAGAAGAAGATGCCTAAAAAAAATATACTACTAGTAGTAACTGGGAGTATAGCAGCATATAAAGCACCAGAAATTATTCGTAATTGCCTAAAGCTTGGCTTTAATGTAAAAGCTATTATGTCAGAGAGTGCTACTAAATTTGTTACACCATTAACTCTTCATACTCTGACAGGTCAATGTGAGTCACCATATCTGGAAAATTCTCATAGTTCCGCTAGTATGCAACATATTGAACTAGCTCGTTGGTCTGATATTATTTTAATTGCGCCCGCAACTGCAGATACTATAGCTAAACTTGCTAGCGGTAAAGCTGATTCACTCATTACTGCAACAGTATTAGCAACGAATGCTGACATTTACCTAGCTCCAGCAATGAATAAGAATATGTGGCAACATGAACTGCTCCAAGCAAACCTGAGAAAGCTGAGAAAGGCTAGATACCATATTATTTTACCAGCAACAGGTTCACAAGCCTGTGGCGATGTTGGTATGGGAAGGATGGAAGATCCGCAAAAAATAGTACAGGCACTTCTAAGCAACCAAAATAAAGGATTTTTTTTCAGGAAAAATGTTTTGATGACGGCTGGGCCTACTATTGAGAAAATAGATCCGGTTAGATATATTAGTAATTTCAGTTCTGGAAAAATGGGTTACGCGCTGGCTTTAGAGGCATATAAAAGAGGAGCAAATGTTGCGGTTATTACAGGCCCCTGCCACATTGAACAACACGGTGGGATAAATTACACTGAGGTAGAATCAGCAAATGAGATGTACAACTGTACAATTAGTAAAATTCAAGAAGCTGATATATTTATAGCTACGGCTGCGGTTTCAGATTACAGGCCAGCAACTACAAGTAAAATTAAGATAAAAAAACATAAGCAAGCAATTAACTTAAAACTAGAGAGAAACAAAGACATTCTTCAAGACGTAGGTTTAATCAAACCAGATATTTTCAACGTTGGATTTGCGGCTGAAACTAACATTAATGAGTCTGCTATAATTACAAAACTTCAGGAAAAGCGATGTGATATGCTAATTGTAAATCGTGTTGACGAACCTGGATATGGTTTAAACTCTGACTATAATGAAGTTACGATTTACACAAATGATGGAAAAATAAAGCTAGAACTAAACTTAAAGTCCATAATAGCAAAAAATATATTCAATACTATGGAAGAGTTCATTGCTAATAATTACCTTTTAACTTCGAATTAAGCTTGAATTTTAAGGCTGAGAACAAGTCAAAATCGTCTGTACCAACAGATATATATGGAAGAATTTTATTCACATTATCCAAAGCTAAGCTATATTTTTTTGTTCTGTAATACTCGGCAATTAACAAAGATAAAACCTTTTTATTTTCAGGCTCATGCTCTATAACAATATTAGCTATCTTAATATTTTTATCTGATAGTTTTTTATTAATCCGGTAATCCACCTCTAGAATAATTTCCATTACTTTAGTTTTGTAAGAGCCATTAATATCAGCGGTGCCAATAATATTTCTTGCTAATAGATATTTGCCTTGGCTTAAGTATATTCTAGCAAGTAAAACCTTAAGTTTATTGTTATAAGGGTAAAGATTTATACGTTGCTTCAAAATTTCCTCAACTTTTGCTGTTGAGCGTATATCATCTTGAATATCAACTATTTTATCGTGATTTTTTTTGTAGAAATAATATTTATCTAGTTTATCGTAATAACCTATTTTCGAATATATCAAGGAAGTGCTAATGAATATAAATATACATAATGCTATTTTAATATGGTTACTCTCAAAAACATAATTTTTATCTGCTATTTTTATAAAAAATGGATTTATATTTTTTTGAAAAAGTAAAAAAACTATCAAGAAGCTCAGAGTTATAATCATTAGGATCAATAAAAACATCTATCTCTCCTGAATGAAATCCGTGTACTCATAAGTACCAGGTTTAATTCTTAGTGGTAATTTGTATTTACCATAAGAGACTCTTATCAACTTACTCACGTTCATATTCTGTGTTGCTATAAGGCGCCTAATAATTCTATTCTTACCAGAAGATATAGTTACTCTATACCAACTGTTACTAGCTAACGTTCTTAAGTGCGAGATATTATCAAATCTTGCAAAACCATCATGAAGCCTCACACCCGCTTTCAATTTAGCTAACTGCTGCTGTGATAGTTCCGCAGAAACCCTAATTTTGTACACTCTTGGTATTTTATGTTTCGGGTGCATTAATTTATTTGCATAGTCACCGTTTGTGGTAAATAGTAGTAGCCCTTGGCTATTAATATCTAATCGCCCTACCATCACCCAACGTGAACCTGGGGGTAATAATGGTAACTTATCAAAAACTGTATTACGATGATCCGGATCAGATACTGTGCATATTTCACCAACAGGCTTATTATACATTATTATCTCATCTTTACTCTTTTCTAAGGAAACAATCTTATTATCGATAACTATGGTCTCGTTACCTTCTATCCGATCACCAAGAACAGCTATTTTTCCGTTTATAGTAATTTTTCCTGATATTATACTGTTTTCAATTTTACGTCTTGAACCATAACCAAGATCAGCTAATACTTTTTGGAGTCTTTTGGGAGATTTTTTATCCATATCCTAGTATAAGCACTTAGCTGAAAAATTTGAATATTAAATTACTAATTAATAAAACTTATGTTAATATATATTAATATTCAGGAGGCATCTTTTTTATGAACCTACTATTTGATTTTATTCCTATAGCCCTGTTTTTCATATTTTATAAAATTTATAACATTTATGTTGCAACTATTGTTGCAATGATAGCCTCATTATTTCAATTATGTTATGTTTGGCTTAAACAAAGAAAAATAGAAAAAACATTACTCATGACTCTCGTTGCAATTCTTGTTCTTGGTAGTGCTACTCTTATATTCCATAATGATGTCTTTATTAAATGGAAGCCAACTGTAATATACTGGTTTATAAGCTTCTTTATCTTAACAAAGAGTTTTCTTGGTAAAGGCCCTACCACAAAAGCACTTCTTCAAGATAAGATATTACTAGACGATAAGCGTTGGGTAATAATTGATAATCTAGTTATTGTGTTTATGGCATTTCTTGGAGCTTTAAACATAACAATTGCTTATAATTACAGCACTAATACTTGGGTTTACTTCAAACTATTTGGCGCGTTGGGATTAACACTAATATTCTGTGTTAGTATGTCTTTTTACATTGCTAAATATGCACATGAGATTGAATCAAATGACTAATTCTTATCAGCAAGTAAAACCTTGTAATATCACTAGCGATATTGCATTAAGGCTGCATGAGAATTTTGTAATTAATAAGCTTGAAATTATTGACGAAACAGATTCACACAAAAAACATAAGCACTATAATACCGGAAAATCCCATCTTAAACTAGTTATAGAGTCAGTACAGTTAAGCGATATCCCTATCCTTCAAGCACATAGACAAATACATAAAGCATTAGCTGATTTTTTGCAAAATAACATTCACGCACTTTCAATTAAAATTGTAAAATAACAATACCTTAAGATTTCCTTAAGATTTTAGTGATAATATTTACGAGTTAAAAATATACGAGGAAAACAAATGTCATTTTTAAGTTCTTTAAATTCATTAACCCAAGAATCATTCATAGATGCGCAGAAGCAGCTCCATGAAGTTATGCTACTCACATTGGCAAATCTTTTCGTTATGGCGTTAAGTTGTAGTTTAGCAATTTTGCTCTCTTGGCCTCCAGTTCCATTTATACTGAATATAGTCATAACTATTACTCTCTTATTTACATTATCATCAAAACTAAAGGCAGCAGTTGAAAACAACGATACAAGCAATCTGCGCTTATTTTATTTCGGACTTTTTTCATGGATTGGCTATAGCGTTTATCCTTTTATCTATAGTTTTATACTCGTAGTACCAAATGGCGCTTTACTTATGACAATAGCAGCAATTTCAACAATAGTTTTAACAGCAACTTTAGCTCTATTCTCATATCTAGAATTTAGAAATAATAATATAGCAACTTATAACTTAGCTAGACCTATTATCTCAAGCTTAGTAATTGGTATAATAGCCATAGGACTTCTAAATTTTTTCCTACACATACCAGCACTACTTCTTCTAAAAGGAATTGGCGGTGCATTCTTGTTTAGCATCTTCCTTATGTCAGATATAACTAGCTATCTTGCAACAAATCAGAATATAACAGACACCAACAGTAAAGAAGCTCACAAAATTGTAGCATCTGGGGCAATTGCTCTGGATATTATTAATATCTTTATATCTATTCTTGAGATATTTGCTGCGTGTAAAGATGATAAAAGTAGAGCAAGTATTAGTAATAGTATTGGTAGAATATTCACCTTATTTATAGGACCACTAATAGCACTTGGGGCAATATTAGGCATAAACACAATATTCAATAAAAGAAGTTCAGAAGTAACTCCAACTAGTAGTACAGGCAACATAGGATCAGGAAACTTTGCATCACGAGGACAAAACCAAGGAAGTTTTTCAGGTACTTATAATGTACTTGGTAGAGGACCTAATAATCAAGCAGTCAACTCATCAAATGGAGTAAATCAAACTCTTTAGTTCTGTTTAACTAATAAATCTGGCATAAGATAATTATTTAGATTAGTTGTTGAGCTTGCTTTTGAAATTTTCTGATCCTTGCGAGCAATTTCCATACCTTTGGCAAGCTTTATTGGCTTCTGCTGATCGCAACTTTTCTCGTAATTATCTGCATGGTAGATATTATTATATCCAGAACATGAAGATAAACTTATCATAAGAAATATAAATATATTCGAGACATTAAAAACCTTTTTCATACTAAAGACCTCTCAGTTTCTAATTTTAAACTAAATTGTTCTAAATCTGATAGCAGAGCATTCAACTCAAGGTGCAAAGTCCGAGGTACTCTAGAAATATTTGATCTAAAGTATGGCTGGACCTGGTTTATACGACTCAGGCATAACTTTGTTATGATAGGGTCGTAAGTTTTCTGCAACAAATCTTGTAACCTATCATATTTGTTTCCCACTGTGCTTGCAAGATTATTCTTATATTCAAGTTTTAACATGGCTTTATGAATTTTAGGAAGTAAAGCCGCGGTATCTGAAACGGTCCACAAACTATGGTTGGCCGGATAATATTTAAATGTAGCATCAGTAGTTATTATTGCTTCAAGTTTATCACCAACAATCCTAGTATAAAACTTAAATACATTTTTATCTCTAATATTTTCAACAAGAGCAAAAACATTAGGATTGCTACATATTTGTGAGAGTACATTTTGTTGTAAATTCCAAAATTTACAGTCTCCGCCAAGCTTAATAAAAATTTTACCATCAAACTTACAACAAACTTCTTCCAGAATAACAAGTAATTCATACTGGTTATTTGGTATTTCCTGAGATAGCGTTAGCAATATATTTTGACAACCGCAGGTTTTAGCATGGCTAATATTTTCTAATACTTTACTAAAACTGTACGAATTAGTATCGTAAATAAGGTCTAGATGGCCTTTTGATTTACGCTGAAGCTCATTTAACAATGTCTCCTTTTCATGGTAACTAAGATAGTCAGATTCAGCATATCCTGAGAACATTAAGACAC
>JAYYZF010000008.1:0-13520 GCA_036340215.1 Pseudomonadota bacterium
TATGGGGGAATTGGCAAGAAGTGTTTACCATAAGGACTTTATGGAGTATTTGATATCAGTTGGAGCTGATATATTTGCCAAAAATAATAGAGGTTTGACTCCTAAATATTATGCAGATATTAATCAGAATGCCGAGTTCCAGAATTTATTACTGAAAACACATGAAAAATATCTTCAAAGTAGAAGACAAAATTTAGTAGAAAACTCTTTACTAAATAATAAAAGGCAACGTGACTCAGATATAGATAATGAGGAAAAATCATCTAAAAAGGATAATGCTAGTCCTAGATTGACTTAAGCTTAAATAAAAATTTTCTATGTAAAATAGAAAATCTAACCTATTCTTCTTTTTCCATAAAACAACTTAAAATCATCTAATATAGAACATATAGCTGGAATTAATATTAATGTTACAAGCATTGCGAAAATTACCCCGGAAGCTAAGGAAACAGCCATTGGAATTAAAAACTGCGCTTGCATTGAACTCTCAGTAATGATTGGTAGTAAGCTCACAAAAGTAGTAACACTGGTAAGACAAACTGGAAAAGCTCGTCGTTTAGTAGCTTCAAGGATAGCCTCTGTAAACGCCAGTTGCTGCAGACTACTATTTATAAAGCGCATCAAAACAACACCGTCATTTATTACAACTCCAGTAAGGGCGACTACACCAAATAAGCTTAATACACTTAATGAATAACCAAGAATTAAATGCCCAAGTACAACTCCAATAAAGGAAAAAGGTATGACAAATAAAATTATGAGTGGTTGCAATAAACTGTTAAATAACACCGTAAGCAATGCATACATCATTGCTAATGCAATGGCTAAACCAGTAAATAAGGAGCTCATACTCTCACTTATATCAGTTTGTTCTCCACCATATTTATATGAAATTCCCGGAAATTTCTGGATCATTAAGGGAAATATATTTTCTTCAAGATCAGCCTGAACATTTACTAGCTCTGACTTAGGATAGGCTTCAGCAGTCACCGCTATTACTCTATTACTATTTTTTCTATCGATCTTTGAATATGATATATCTTCTCTAATATCTACGATATCACCTAGCATAACCTCAGCACCATCATTTGTATGAATAATAAAATGTTCAATATCATGCTCAGAGTCTCGCTGGTATTTTGGTAAACGTACTACAACATCTATCTCATCCCTACCCCGATGTTGGGTTAAAGCATCAACTCCATGAAATGCAGCTTTTACCTGTGATGCAACCTGTTGCGAAGTAATACCTAAAGAAACAGCATTATCATTTAAAATAAAACTCCACTGCCTTTTACCTTTTGAGATACCATCATCAATCCCCGATAAAATACCATAGCTCCTCAAGCTATCTGCTAACCAGAGTGCTGCTAACTTTAGAGAAACAATATCATCATGAGCTAACTCTATAGTTAAATCTGGGCCAGCTCCTGGCCCCCTATCATTAACAGAGTATGTCATAGAGTCAATACCTGGGACATTACCAAAATCATCACGCCAAGCTTTTATTATATCCCGAGTAGATATACTCCTCTCACTCGCATCAACTAAATACATTTTTAGATTTACTTCATTATCCTTAATTGTAGAATAAATACCATGTGATATTTCCTGAGAATTATATTTATTTAGTACTCTATTGGCAGAATCTAATAACTTATTCTCAACTAATGTTAGATTTTTTAAAGATGATCCTGGTGGTAATGTTGCAGTAACTGACGCTATGTCTGATTCGACATCTGGAAATAGCTCCATACCCATGCGACCACCAAGAACTAAACCTAAACATATGAGAAAAGCTGAAATAGCTGTTGATAGTACAAAGTACTTATTTCTTATTGTAAAACTTATAATATTGTCATAAATATTTCCTATAAATTTAGCAAAATAGCTAACAAAGTTTGCCTTGAGGCTTAGTAAATTATTTCGTACTCCATCCCTATCAGCAGTTATGCCCTTTACACAAGCTAGGTGAGCGGGCAATATAAATAAACTTTCTATGAGCGAAATGAAAAAAACTGAAACAACCACTGCTGGGATGTAAATAAAAATCTTCCCCATAACACCTGGCACAAAAAATAACGGTAGGAAAGCAACTATGTTAGTTAGAACACTAAAGGTTACTGGCGCAGCTACTTCACTTGCTCCCTTAATTGCAGCATCTAAGGCTGAGTATCCTCGGCACCTATAACTATATATATTTTCACCAACAATTATTGCGTCATCAACAACGATACCAAGACACATTATAAATGCGAACATTGTCACCATATTTATTGAAATATCTGCAAATGGGAATAATAAGAAAGCACCAAAAAATGAAATTGGTATACCTAACCCAATCCAAAAAGCAAATCTAATCTCTAAGAATAGCCCAAGTAAGATCAAGACTAGACACAAACCTATTATACCATTTTTCTTAAGCAACTCAGCTCTTTGCATAAATACTTTAGAACGATCATCAACAACTACAGCCTTTAGTGAACTTGGTAGTGAAGGTTGTAATTTTTGTAACTCAGATTTAACAGCATTTGAAACTATTGCTGGGGTCAAATTACCAACACGAAATACATCTATTGCAACTGCAGGTATTCCAGAATAACGTGCGGAATCATTTTTATCACTAAATTCCTCATATACTTTCGCTATTTCTCCTAACTTAACTGGTCTACCTTTGGTAGACTCAATAATCGGAATATCATCAAAATCAGTTGCATAATTTCTTTTCTCATTGATTCTGAGTGCAATATCACCAGAGCTAGTTTTAATCGTGCCACTACTTTTATCCAAGGAAAATTTTTCCACCTCAGCTGCTATGTCTGTTAGTGATATTTTGTATTTTTTTAGATTTGTCTTATCAACATCTATATATATGTCTAAATCTTGTAATCCTTGGATTTCAAGAGGACCTATTTCATTATTGTTTTTCAAATTATCATAAATCTTATCGGCATAATATTTTAATATTTTTTTATCTGCGTGCTCACCAAACAAAATTATCTTCAGTACATTTATCTTGTTAATATTTTGTCTAACAACTGGTTTTTTAGCGGTTTCTGGGAAAACCTCTATCCTTGCAACATTATCCTGGATCCTTTGGCGCACAAGATCTACATCCTCACCATTATATAATTTTGCGATAACTAGAGCTTTACCCTCTTCTGCTTTAGATTTAATTTCTTTAATTCCTGGAAGAGTAGATATTTCATTTTCAATAGGAAGAATAATACTTTGCTCAACATCAAGTGGAGAGGCTCCTGTATATTCAGTCTCAATTTCAATAGTATCATCACTAAACTCAGGAAATACTTCCTTTTTAGTATGCTTAAAAGCAATAGTGCCACAAAATATTAGCAACAACATAAAAATGTTGGCAACGATTGGTCTATTCGCAAAAAATACGATACTTTTAATAGAACTTAAATTCTTTGCTGTTTGCATATATCATGCCTCAGCGCTAGTTATATCTTCTAAGTGCATACTCTCAACTGGCATTCCTATATCAGTAATAATAACTTTATCAGTTGGATTAAGCCCTGTTTTTATATAAACATACTCGGAATCTTTAAATACAATATTAACTTCTTTTATAACAAGTTTACCTGAGACAAATAACCAAACGGTATTATTTGGCCTAAGATAATCTATAGGTAACTTGATAACATTAGCAATATCCTTACCTTGTAATTCAATATTAACATAATCATTTAACATTAGAAGCATTGTCTGTTGTAGCATATTATTAGAACGCTTCCAATTATCTATTTCTTTTAATTTTAGTGGATCATCTACTGCAATAATTACCCTACCCATTCTAGTTAATTCATCAAGTGCTAGTATTACTTTCAAGACATAACCCTGAATAGATCTTTTCGGATCATCGGGGTGTATAGTTGCTAAAATCTTTTTATCTTTTGGAGTTACCCAGGGCATTACATCTTGAGGTACTAATACTTCAACCCAATATTGATCAACTCCAACAAGCTCAGCCAAAAGGGTATTTTTATCTATGACACTAGCTGTATTTACATTTCTATTTATAACCATAGCATTGAAAGGACTTTTTATTTCAACATCGGCTAAATCTTGCTTTGCTATATCTAATTGAGACTTAGCTTTTTGCAGCTCAGATTTTGCATGCTGTAACTGTGGCTCACGCATCATTAAAGACACGTTCTGAGGTTTTTTCCCAGTTGCCCTAAATACTACATCAGCCCCCTCTTTTGCTATTTTCTGTTTCCCAATTTCAACTTCATATGCTGCTTTAGCTTGTGCATATATGGCTTCATGTTTTGCCACTTCATTTTTATAAAAATTATCGCCTAACCTTATCAGTAATTCATCTTTTTCAACAATATGACCAGGTAAAAAATTATCAGTCACATATGATATTGTTCCTGATATAGAACTCTTTAGATCGATATGCTGTGATGACTTAACTACTCCTGTACTCTTATAGGTAGCAGGGTAAGATCCCTTTGAAAAAGATTTAGTTTCTACTTTTAAAGATAATTTTTTAGGAAGTTCAATTTTAGGTGCTGGCTTTGTGATGTATAAATAAACTGCACAGGATATGCCAAATATTAATACAAGCAAACAGCTAATTAGTTTTTTCATTAACTAGCCTTGGAGTTACTTTTCCAAACATTACCACCTAGTGAATTATATAAGTTTACTCGTCTAAGGTTAAGTTTTTCATTTTCTCTAACCAGAGCAAGCTCGTCATTTCTGAGATTTATTAACTTAAATATAACCGAAATAGAATCTCCACCACCGTTCTCAGCGTTTACTTTAGCCTCATTGTACTTTGCTTGCGCTAATTTCAGTTGATTCTCAAACCATGATATTTGTTCAAGCTGGTGCTTGTTTTTAATCAACTCATTTCTAACTTCTACAATAGCTCTGTATACAGTATCAACATACGTAGCTACATTTCTCTCTACAATAGCTTTCTTCTCAGCTACTCCAGAGCGTAATCTACCCCAATCCATAGCAGTATACGTTACGGTATTAGCAATTTTTGACCAACTTCCAAGTACAGAACCAAGATTAACGTCACTAAATTTTACCGAAATATCGAATGTTGGCAACATTGCAAGTTTACTATTATGCTCGTCCCAATCAGCTGCAATAAGAGTATACCACGCTGATTTTATATCTGGTCTATCTTTTATAAGATCAGATGATAGACCTTTTGCTGGTAATGGAATTAAAGGTGGAAGGTCCTTGTTACTTATTTTTATATCCTGCGCTGGACTTCTGCCAATTAGATATGCTAGCTCATACCGTAATCCATCAACTTTGATAATATTTTGGTATATGCGAGTGGTAAACTGCTGGATTTTATTCTGGTTGTTAAGTATATCCTGATCAGCAGCTGTGCCTTGCGTATAATTATTCAATTGATACTTCAGAACACCCTCATATGAATGAAGCTGTTCATTCAGTAAATCATATTCTTTCTGCCCAAATCTTATTTTTAGCCATGTTGACACAACTTCGGAAATTATAGTCATTGCTGCAGCCTTAGCCTGAAACTCTTGTGCTATGAACTTGTTCTCATAAGACTTATACAAAGCATAGTTTGCTCCCCATAAATCAACGGTATAAGTAGGGGTGAAAAAGTAATTAGAATCATCACTAATAGATCCATCAGCATTTTTCTCTTTTTCATAATCGTAGCCAAGGTCAACTTGAGGAAATCTATTAGCATTATAAGAAGCCATTTTAGCTCTTGCCTCTTTCACGCGAGCTTGCGCAATCTTTAGAGTCAGGTTCTGGGCCAAAGCCTCCTCGACAAGCTTGTTTAGCTCTGGACTACCGTAGTCTTCCCACCATCTAGCTTTGAACTTGGCATTACCTGTATTTGCAGAAAGGTGTAAATCAGGGGTTACGTTACTCTGGTGTAGTTCTTTTTTTGAAAAATAGTTAGAGCAAGATGTTACAAGTAATAACGATATAATTAGCGAGAATGTGATTAAAATCCTTTTCATGACATGTTCCAATAGTAAATTTCAAGTTAAATTATATTATGGATGAATTTATAATTCAATAAAATTATGTTTGTAAAAACTAATCAGCAAATAAAATTGCGAGATTTGGTTCTTAGAAAACCCCCAATGTTAGCTTAGCAGCCTCAGACATTAAATCTTGTGTCCATGGTGGGTCAAAGACTAGCTCAACAACTACATCTTGCACTCCAACTATAACTTGCAACTTTTGCTTAATTTCCTCAACCAAAATTGGCCCCATACCACAACTAGGAGCTGTCAAAGTCATAACAATGTGAATTCTTTTTTTATCACTTTCACCAATTTCAAGTAAATTTAAAGCGTAGACTAGGCCTAGATCAACTATACTCACTGGTATTTCTGGATCATAGCAAGTAGCAAGTAACTGCCAAGCTTGCTCTTTTATAGTTCCTTTTAATTCTGGCATGGAATCAGCTAAGGCTTTAACAAACTCTTCACCAAGAGCATCAGCATCTTCGGCACATATTCGCAACATCTTGCCATCAGCGATAACAGTATAGCTAGTACCCAAAGCTTGACTGATATAAACTTCTGTGTCACAAACCAAATTAACAGGATAGGCATCGGGAATTAATATTGCATCGACATCCCTCGAGAGGGTAACAGTAGTTCCCTTTAAATCATTCATCTTTATCATAAAACACCTACTCAGACTCAGCTAGTTCTACTTTAAAACTCTTGCCACAACCACAATAATCTGTGGCTTGGGGTAAATCGAACTTTAGCTTGTAGCCAAAATTTGCCTGAGTCTCAAGCCCTATAATAAGACCTTCCAATGATGGATAGAGCTTTTTTGAAACATATATAAGATTTTCAATTAATATTGCATCTTTCTGTTCACTGTTTATAGGCTTTAAATCAAATTGATAACCTGAACAACCATCTGGTTTAAGTAGCAATAAAAATGCTAAGGCGCCATCACTCAGAGCCAAATTTTTTTTGAGGTGCTTCTGTGCCTTTATTGTTATAGCAATTGATTCTTGGGACATAGTTATTCACTCTGTTGATATTATACGATTAGTATTAGTATTATTTATAATTGAGAGTAAAGTCTGCCAAGCCAAAGTTGCGCATTTTACCCTTGCAGGATAATCTGCAACACCTAAAAATACTGAAATCCTCTCATGCTGGGGCGAAAGATACTTAAAATTTTCACCATTAACTATTGCACCATGAAAATCATCAAACAAAGCCTTAACATCTTTAATATGCATTCCATGTACGACTTCTGTCATCAGAGATGCAGAAGCAATAGCAATAGCGCAACCCTCGCCAGTAAACTTACAGGCATTTATCTCTATTTTATCACTTCTCATATATACTTTGACACTGTCACCACATAATCTATTATGACCTTCAGCACAGCAAACTGGAGCACTTAGCTCACCATAGTTTCTGGGGTTACGGCCATGGTCAACTATAATTTGTTGATATATCTCTCTAGCCATACTCATATTTTAAATATCCTTAAAATTCTTTGAAGAGAATTACAAAGAGCATCAATATCTTGCTCGTTATTATAAATACCAAGTGAAGCTCTTGTTAAAGAACTTAAGCCAAAAGATTTAACAAGAGGCATAGCACAATGATGCCCTCCTCTAACTGCGACTTTATCCTCATCTAATAGACTAGTAATATCATGTGCATGTATATCAGCAAGTGTAAATGAAATCACTCCTACTTTATGCTGGGCATTACCATATATTTTTACTTCTGGTATTTTAGCTAACTCTTGCTCTGCATATTGCAGCAGCTCCTGTTCATGGGCAAAAATATGTTCTTTCCCGATTTCACTAAAGTAATTTAGAGCTGCTGCCATTCCTATTACTCCGGAAATATTTGGCGTACCTGGTTCTAAACGAGCAACATCATCTACTAAAAAAGAAGCTTCAGAATAAGAAACAGTCTCAATCATACCACCACCGTAAATGACTGGTCGAAACTTCGGTAGTAAACCATCTTTGATATAGAGTGCACCAGTACCAGTAGGACCATAAATTTTATGAGCAGAAAACGCATAAAAATCACAGCCTAAGTCAGCAACATTAACCTCAGTGTGTGAAATCGCTTGTGCACCATCAACAAGCACGGGAATATCATATTTTTTTGCAGCTCTGACCATCTCCTTGATAGGATTAATAGTACCTAAAACATTTGAGACATGAGTAATAGCTAAAAATGATACTTGTTCAGACAACATTTCTTCATATTGCTCGATATCCAAGGTACCATCCTCTTTTACTGGTATTATCTTTAAGGAAAGGTTCAACTCTTGTGCTAAAACCTGCCAAGGAATAAGATTTGCATGATGCTCCATACCCGAAACTAGTATTGTCGAATTTGGCTTAATATTATGTTTAGCAAACCCAAATGCAACTGTGTTTATAGCAGCAGTAGTTCCAGCAGAAAAAATAATCTCATTTTTCTTCGCACCAATAAAATCCGCAACAGTCTTTCGGGCATTCTCATAACTTACAGTCGCCATTTCACTTAAGTAGTGAAGTCCACTGTGTATATTTGAATGGCTTGATTTGTAATAAGAATCAACTGCATCTATAACTGCCTTAGAGCTTTGAGTTGTAGCAGCATTATCTAAGTATATTATCCTACCCCGGCATTCAGAAATATCTTTTGTTAAGATAGGAAAGTCAGAAATTATATTAGCAAATTTTTGTGACACAACTTCACTCATAAATCACCTTCTAGAAAAATAGCCTTACTCAGATTATGTACACATTCAAGGGACTCAGCTTTAATGCGCTCACAATTACTAGCCATTATTATTTCATTTACAAAGGAATTAAGCAAAAGTATGTATGCCTGTGGCTCTGTTAAACCTCGAGAGCGCAGATAAAATAAACTTTTCTTGTCTAGCTCACCAACAGTAGCGCTATGTGTACAAACAACATCATCTGTAAATATCTCAAGATAAGGTTTAACATTTGACCGTGCAGTTTCTCCAAGTAATAAGCTTTTACTATCTTGATATGCTACCGTATTCTTAACCCCTTTTGGCACATAAATATGACCTAGAAAGGAACATTGAGAAGTATTGGCAACAAGAGACCTAAAATTTTGCTTACTAGTACAATTATCAGCATTATGTAAAACTTTGACATGTGTTGCGTGCCAATTTTTAGAAGTTGAGAAATCGATCCCCTCATAATTACAAGTAGCATGCTCTTCTTGTAAATCTATAACGGTTTCTTCTCTACTCGTACCCCCAGCAAACTTGTAATTTCTCTGCGTAAATGAACTCTCTTTTGCCATACTGACATGCCTAAAATTCTGACAAAGAGCTAAATTAGAATCTTTGAGTAATTGCTCTGCGGCCAAAGAAGCGGAGCAAGCCAATCTGATTACAGAGACAGAGTTGAGATTATAAGCTGCAGAATCTTCACCAATATAATTTTCAACTAAATGTATACCTGCTCTAGAGCCAACATTAACTATATTTAATAAATTTAGAAAAAAACTATCAGTATTAACATAAGTTATACTGATCTTAGGTAAATTATTTTTATTTTCTGGTATATCTATGAAAAAACCATCTGTAAATGATGCTAAGTTTAAGTCAACAAATGGATTAGAGGTAACATTATTTTGCTGCATATCTTGCAATGCCATTTCAACCTGTTTTGGGTTAGAGCTAATGGCATCTCTTAATGATGATACCGTTATATTTTTATTTTGCCTATTAAGTAGAACTTGTCCATTGTAAATGATTATATCAGAGTCTAATGCAGCTGGAAATTTTTCAGCGATAACAGCTCTAAGGTCTTTTTCAGTAATAATTTCAGGCTGTTTCAAATTTTCTTTAAACCAATTTGCAGTTATTGCGTAACGCCAGTTTTCAGACTTCCTCGAAGGCAATCCCTTCTGCAAAAACATAGCATAAGACCTAGCTCTAAAATCTGATAAAATTTCCCCTGTCAAGGGACGAACCTGCTCATAAAAATTGGCTAATACTTCTAATGTATCTCTCATTATATTTTTTCTCTTTAACTAAGTAGCATCAATATTAAGATAACCATTCTGCTCTATTTCTAATGCTAGTTCAGCAGAACCAGATTTGACAATACTGCCATTGGCAAGCACATGAACATAGTCAGGTTTTATATACTCTAATAAACGATGATAGTGGGTTATAATAACAAAAGATCTATCCTCAGATCTCATCTTATTCACAACATTAGCGACCGTTTTGAGGGCATCCACATCCAGTCCTGAATCAGTTTCATCTAAAATACCAAGCTTAGGCTCAAGCATCATCATCTGTAACATCTCATTCCGCTTTTTCTCACCCCCAGAAAAACCTTCATGTAAATTTCGCGAGAGGAAACTTTCATCTAACTCTAATTCTGCTAGGTAACGCCTTGCAAGAATAAGGCACTCACTTGCATCTAAGATTTTTTCTCCTCTACTCTTTCTAACACTGTTAACAGCCTGTCTAAGAAAATATAAATTATTAAGGCCAGGAATAACTACTGGATATTGGAATGCAAGAAAAATTCCAGCTCTAGCACGATCTTCAGGCAACATATCGATCAGATCGTGGCCACTATACTTTACTTCGCCAGCTGTAACATCATAACCATACTTTCCTGCCAAGACATTTGAAAGAGTACTTTTACCAGACCCATTTGGCCCCATAATAGCATGAACTTCACCAGCACCAACATGTAGCTTTAAATTTTTTATTATCTCTTTCTCACCAGCATTTACACATAAATTAGATATATCTAACATCAACCAACAGCCCCTTCTAAACTAACCTCTAACAACTTTTGCGCCTCAACCGCAAACTCTAATGGCAACTTTTGAAAAATAGATTTACAAAAGCCACTTACGATCAAAGCAACAGCCTCTTCTTCATCCATACCTCTTTGCTTACAATAAAACAACTGCTCCTCACTAACACGAGAAGTAGAAGCCTCATGAGCAACTGAAGAATGCTTATTCCCAATTTCAATATTTGGGTAGGTATGTGCTTCACAAGCACTACCAAGTAAAAGCGAATCACATTGTGTGAAGTTTACTGAACTTTTCGCCATAGGAGTTGATCGCACTATACCCCTGAAAGTATTAACACCATGCCCAGCAGAAATACCTTTAGATATTATTGTACTTTTCGTGTTTTTGCCGATATGAATCATTTTTGTACCCGTATCTGCCTGCTGATAATTATTTGTTAGAGCTACAGAGTAAAATTCACCAACAGAATCATCGCCTTTTAATACAACACTAGGATACTTCCAAGTTACTGCAGAACCAGTTTCAACCTGAGTCCAAGATATTTTAGCTGCCCTACCCTTACAAATACCTCTTTTTGTAACAAAATTATAAATACCACCAACCCCATCTTTACTTCCTGGATACCAGTTTTGTACTGTTGCATACTTGATCTGTGCATTTTCAAGGGCCACCAACTCCACCACCGCCGCATGTAACTGATGCTCCGAACGCATAGGCGCTGTGCAGCCCTCTAGATAGCTAACAAAACTACTATCTTCTGCTACTATTAAAGTTCGTTCAAACTGGCCAATTTGTGGGGTATTAATTCTAAAGTACGTTGATAATTCCATTGGGCAACGTACTCCCTTTGGAATGAAAACAAAAGAACCATCACTAAAAACTGCTGAATTTAGAGCAGCATAGAAATTATCCGTGTACGGAATAACCGTACCAAGATACTTTTCCACCAACTCTGGATATTTTTGTACCGCCTCTGAAAATGGGCAAAATATAACTCCGGCTTTACTGAGTTTTTCTTTGAATGTTGTAGCAACAGAAACACTATCAAAAACAGCATCAACTGCAACTCCAGCTAGCTTTGCTCTCTCATGTAGAGGAATACCTAACTTTTCATAAGTTTTAAGTAATTCAGGGTCAACTTCGTCCAAGCTTTTAGGCATATCTGAGACACTTTTTGGCTCTGAGTAATATATAATGTCTTGGTAGTTTATGTCGGCTATATTAAGCTGTGGCCAGCGAGGTTCCGCCATTGTTTTCCAATGGGCAAAAGCTGCCAAGCGCCAATCTAGTAAAAACTTTGGTTCTTTTTTTTTAGCGGATATTCTTCTAACAGTTTCTTCGTTCAACCCTGGCAAGAAAGTATTACTATCTATCTTAGTTTCAAAACCATGCTGATATTCAGTCTCTAAAACCTTTTTTACCGCTACATTTTCTACCATAAAACGATCCAACGCAATTATTAAAAATAGACTATATGATTATTTAACGTAAATTCAATATTTTACTGCTAAATGACAGCAATCACATTTACAAAAAAGTAGCGGCATTAACAGGATATTTACGATTAATAATGACTAATAACCAAATATACTATTTTTTCACAAAAATTGCAACCTTGCTTCGTTAATTAACACCCTGATAATATAACAATTATTTTTATATTTCGAGGCTTAGCATCAAGATCAAGTTTAGTAATTATAGGGTTCGTTGTTATGCTCTAATTAATTCTTGTTGATGAAAATTACAACGATAAGATGCATTCAAGTGAAACTACTAATACTACTGAAAACAAATAACGAATATATTGTAAAATTACAAGCTTTCTATAAAGATAAAATCTTCTTTAATATTTTTCGCTTTTCTCCAGATAAAATTGACGTTATAAATAATGGCACTATCCCGGAGATATATTTGATCCAGCTCAAAAATACTGCATATAATCCACTGTAATGCTTCTGCACATATAACAAAGCTGACCTCATTAATTGCACTTTTGTCATTATCTTGATCTCAGAATTAAAACGTGAGGATTTACCATGACTATGAAAGCAAAATATATCATTATAATAAATAGTTTTTATGCTATTAATACTGGCACGCTTACACAAATCCATATCTTCGTAATACATCCAGTAACTTTCATCCCAACCTCCTAATTCGTTAAAATCAGCAAGCCTCATCATCAGAAACGAGCCCGATACCCAATCAGGGGAATGCCATGTTTTTTTAGCTAGCTTTTTCTTAGATGTGTTATTTACAAAATTATAAATGAAACGGAAAAGACCATTTACAGAATACCAATTAAGGAAAATACCATATGAATATGTATCCCTGCGATCATCATTAAGCTGTTTTATACTGACAATACTTCGGCTGATATTTTCAACCCTCTGTGTAAGATCTAGCAAACAGTTATCTGGCAGTTTAGTATCAGGGTTTAAAAACAAGACCCAATCAGACTCAACTATCTGGGCCCCTTGATTACAAGCTGCAGCAAAGCCTTTGTTTTCAGTATTTTTTAACCAAGTACAAAAACTATATCTTTCTCTAAAATCTTCAAATTTCCCATCAGCAGAGTTATTATCTACTACTATGACTTTTGGACTAACATTTTCTTGTTTTTGGATGCTCTCTAAACAGCGGGCTAAAGGTACCCAAGATTTATAATTGACTATTACTATAGAAAGACTTTCCATTCTTACAAGCCCCTATTATTAAAACAATACTCACAAG
>JAYYZF010000009.1:0-3167 GCA_036340215.1 Pseudomonadota bacterium
TCTAAATATAACAAAAAAATATGAAGACTTATATGATTGTAATTGTTTTATTATTACTGTTCCAACTCCAATCAATGAACAAAAACAGCCAAATCTTAATTACTTATTAGAAGCCAGCAAAACAGTCGGTAAAGTTCTTAAAAAAGGAGATATTGTTATATATGAATCTACAGTATATCCAGGAACCACTGAAGAATATTGTGTTAAAATTTTAGAGAAATTTTCCAGTTTAAAATTTAATAATGATTTTTTTGCTGGGTATAGTCCAGAAAGAATTAATCCAGGAGATAAAAAACACCGTGTTTCTAATATTGTAAAAATTACTTCCGGATCTACTCCAGAAGTAGCTGAATTAGTCGACCAACTTTATAAAACTATAATAACAGCAGGAACGCATAAAGTCAGTTCAATTAAAGTAGCTGAGGCAGCTAAGGTAATTGAAAATACCCAACGTGATGTTAATATAGCCCTGATAAACGAACTGGCTCTTATCTTCAATATACTTGAGATCGATACTGAAGAAGTACTTAGAGCTGCTGGTACAAAATGGAATTTTCTTCCTTTTCGCCCCGGTTTGGTTGGAGGGCATTGTATAGGAGTGGATCCTTATTATTTAACTCATAAAGCACAGTCAGTTGGTTATCAACCTGAAATCATACTTGCAGGACGTCATTTGAATGATCAGATGGGTAAATACATAGCTTCAAAGTTGATTAATGCTTTGAAAAAAAAACGTATTCAAACAAAGGGTTCTCGCATTTTAGTGATGGGTCTTGCTTTTAAAGAAAACTGTCCAGATATCCGCAATACTAAAGTGATTGATCTTATAAATGAATTAAAGAAATATGGCGCAGTTGTAGATAGTTATGATCCTTGGGTAGAATCTGCAATAGCAAAACTTGAATATGGAATAACCACTATTTCAACTTTACGAACTGAAACTTATGATGCAATAATACTTGCTGTAGCTCACAAGCAAATTATAGAAATGGGTGTAAAACAGATTCGTTCTTTTGGCAAAACTCAGCATTTGCTATATGATTTAAAATACATTTTCCCAGCTGAAACAACAGATCTACGCTTATAATCTAAAAAATATTTATAAATAATTATAAAAAATGAAATTATATTCAATACCATTTAGAAAAATAATACTTATTTTTTATATCTTTTTATTTATTGCTATTGACCAGATATATTCATTGAATTTAACTCAACAAACCATGAAAAACAAAGCAAGGGATGTATAATGTTCTCTAATTTAAAAGAACTCTTCACTCTTCTTACTACTAAGCAGCGTAAAAAAATTCTATTACTTCAGTTACTCGTTATTCTTATGTCTTTTGCAGAAGTTGTTAGTGTTTTGTCGATTGGTCCTTTTATGGCTGTAGTTGGAGATGTTAGTTTACTAGAAGGTCAAGGCATTATGGCAAAATTATATAAAGGTTCAGGTTTTGAAACCCCAGCTGTTTTTTTAATAGCAACAGCTATAGTTGTTCTCTCAATACTAACCATATCAACTATTATTTCTATGTTAACAATGTACATCTTATGTATGTTTGGTGTCAAAGTTGGATCTGATATTAGTATTCGTCTCTATAAATACTATATGCAACAACCGTGGCTATTTCATGCTAGTGGAAATAGTAATCAACTAATTAATAAAATTGCAGAAGAATGCACCCGTATTACTATGGGTATTATCCAACCTCTTATTATGATGAATGCCAAAATAATGATTACTATATTTATATCTTTAGCTATTCTTATTTATAATCCGTGGGTTGCTATTTCAGCTGCTTTAATTTTTTCTTTATCTTATCTCCTGCTTTTTAAAACTGTACGTCGCAAATTATATCAAAATGGTCTTATTATTTCTAATGAACAAACAAAGCGCTTTAAACTTATGGGAGAAGGATTTGGTGGAATTAAAGATACTCTGTTAATGGGCCGTCAAGCTGTTTTTTCAGAACGTTTTTCTAAATCTAGTGATAAATGGGCCTATTCATTTGGTAATAATTTAATGCTTTCTACTTTACCACGGTACATCATGGAATTGATTGCTTTTGGCACAGTTATTTTTTTAGTATTATATTTACTTGTAAGTCTTAAAAGTAATTTTGGTGTTATGTTACCTGCTCTTGCTGTTTACGCATTAGCGGGTTTTAAACTTCTTCCTGCTTTTCAACAAATGTATGTTTGCATTTCTTCAATTCGCTCACATCTTCCTGCATTTGAGAATATGCGCCATGACTTACAAGCTAGTTCTTTCTCTTTTGATAAGAATCTTTTTTTGGATTTTGCCCACTCTCAAAATGTAAAACATTGGTTCCCAAAACTTTCTATTAAATTTAAAGATGTATACTTCCAGTATCCTAATACAGAGAAACCAACTGTTCATGGTATAAATTTAGAAATTCCGGCTAACAAGGTCGTTGGTATAGTAGGTGCTTCTGGTTCTGGTAAATCTACAACTATTGATTTGTTATTAGGATTGTTAAAACCAAATAGAGGCAAAATACTTATCGATAATCAATCTTTATCACAGAATAATCTTCGTTCATGGCAAAATAGTCTTGGCTTTGTTTCTCAAAGTATTTTTTTAGCGGATGCAAGTATTCGTGAAAATATTGCCTTTGGTTTGTCGCCAAAATTTATTGATGAAGATATAATTAATCGTTCCGTATCCATGGCTCACTTAGATACTTTGGTAAAAAGTTTGCCAAAAGGACTTGATACTACTGTAGGAGAACGTGGTGTTCAACTTTCTGGAGGTGAACGTCAACGTATAGGTATAGCTAGAGCTCTCTATAATAATGCTGAGGTGCTTGTATTGGATGAAGCAACCAGTTATCTTGACGGACTAATGGAAAAATTAATTATGCAAGCAATTCATGACTTTGCAGGTAATAAGACTATAATAATTATTGCTCATAGGTTAGCTACAGTAAAGAAATGTGATTTTATTTATTTAATGGAAAAAGGACAGATAATTGACAAAGGCACTTATAATGATCTATCTGCTAGAAATATAACATTTCAACGTATGGCAGAAAGTTCTTAAAATCAGATTTGTGAATTAAAAAATGAAATCAGATACATTAATTGATTGTGCTATAATTTTTTGTGGCGGTAAAGGCACTAGACTTGGATCAATTGGGAAAAAA
>JAYYZF010000010.1:0-16214 GCA_036340215.1 Pseudomonadota bacterium
CGGCGCAAAGATTTTTGCGCAGAATCGCTATTCATCAGGCTTAAACCACGTAATGCATGTTAAGCCTCGCTGGCCACTTTCAGATTTAACTATTTAGTTTTACATCTGCTTGAATATTTATTACCATATCTCTTTGGATAAATATAAGTGACGTTTATGGAGATCTTTTCATTCATTTTCTCGGCTACGAGTGCGTACGTACTAGGTTCGTTTTCTACCTCAATAGTTCTTTCTCAAGTATTCAATACTAAAGATCCCAGAGAGCATGGTTCCAACAATCCTGGTGCTACTAATATGTTAAGAGTTGCTGGCTTAAAACTTGGTCTCTTAACGTTTATTTGTGATGCAATGAAAGGTTTTATACCTGTTAAAGTTGCGAGTTTACTAGGCTTTAATCCATGTGATTTGGCTATAGTCTCTTTAATGGCAGTTGTTGGCCATATATTCCCCTTATTCTATGATTTCAAAGGTGGTAAAGGAGTAGCTACAGGAATTGGAGCAACTTTTGCTTTTTCAACTTTTATAGGTGTTTTTGCCTTTGCCATTTGGTCAATATGTTACTACTTCACTAAATACGTTTCAGTTGCGAGTATTTGTTTTTTTACTATTGTGCCTTTTTTAGTCTTGTGTATTAATAACTTTGCCACTAGTTTACCATTTTTCATAATGTTAGGTTTAGTTGTTTTTAAGCATAGGTCTAATATTGAAAAATTAAGAGAAGGTTTAGAGCAGAAAACATATTTACGTTCTTAAGAGGAGTTTATCTTTGACAAATTTATGTTGGCTTGACTTGGAAATGACAGGTCTTGACCCCCAAAAAGAAAGAATTATAGAAATAGCAACGATAGTAACTGATTCTGAGCTAAATATACTCGAGTGTGGGCCAAATATTATTGTAAAACAGAGCAATAAGTTATTAGATTGTATGGACGCTTGGAATACTAAACAGCACAGTGAATCAGGTTTATTAGACTTAGTAAAGAAGTCACAAAATTCTGAACAAGATGCAGAACTAGCAACCTTAGAGTTTCTACAAAAATATTTAGTGAAGGGAGAGTCTCCATTGTGTGGTAATACTATCTCACAGGACAGGCGCTTTTTAGTTAAGTATATGCCAAATCTGGCATGCTTTTTTCATTATAGAAATATTGATGTTACTAGTTTAAAGTTACTCGTAAAAATGTGGCGTCCAGAACTTACTATGGTTGAAAAAAAAGATTCTAAGCATAGAGCCTTAGATGATATTAAAGACTCAATAGAAGAGTTAAAATACTATAAAAAGCATTTTTTAAAAGTTTGATATGATAAGTAGCTAGTCTTATGGATTACTTTCTTGCCTCGGATATTCAAAGTCTTCACGCATCACTACCGAGTGAGATGCTTAGAGAAGATGGTCTAATGTTGCAGGCAGCAAAAGCAACAATTAAACTTTTACAACAGAAATATTCAAAGTGCTCTAACCTGTACATATTTTGTGGAGCTGGTAATAATGCTGGAGATGGCTATGTTTTGGCAAGATTAGCAGCTAAAAAGAATTATGTTGTTACTATTGTCGAGCTTGGAAATAGGAAAAGTTATTCACCAAATGTAGTTGCTGCAAAAGATGCGTTACCAGATAAGGTTGAAAAGATAACATTAAGCCAGCTCAAAGATATTCCAGAAAAAGCTATTATTGTAGATGCTATTCTCGGAATTGGTGCTCGTGCACCCATTCAAGGTGTAATAAAAGAGGCTATTTCTCTGATTAATAACAGAGCAAATATTGTAATATCTTTAGACTTGCCTTCTGGTCTAGACCCAAATACTGGTAGGGTTTTAGGAGAGTGTATAACAGCTAATCATACAATAACTTATCTTCTGAATAAGGTTTGTTTAGTTGTAGCTGATGGCATAGATAAAGCTGGTGAGATCACAGTTGCAGGGTTAGTACCAGATCTTGATAAAAGAATGGATAACCTTTGTCCTCGGCTTCATTCATATCAAAAATCAGAGATAATGCCAATTTTTAAACCTAGGAAAAAAAATAGTCATAAAGGTACTTATCCTAATATTTTAGTAGTTGCTGGAGGGAAAGGCTACTTAGGCGCATTACTACTTGTACTAAAAACCACTGCTAAGTTGGGTGCAGGTGTTGTAAGAGTTGCAACTGTTTCTGAGAATATTATTGGAGTTTTAGCAATATTTCCGCATGCTATCGTCACAGATATTAATGATAAAAAAATGCTAGCAGAATACACTGAAAAATCAACTTCAATAATAGTTGGTCCTGGGATAACCTCTGAGATTTGTGTAAATGAATATTTGAAACCACTTTCGCACTCTGATAAAAATATAATTTTAGATGCAGGTGCTTTAAGGATGCTCGATTCAAGCTTATATTTTAAGGCACGTGTGATATTTACCCCGCATCCAGGTGAAGCAGGATGCTTGCTTGGCATGAGTGCATCAGAAGTGCAAGCAAATCGTTTGTTAGCAGCCAAAACTATTTCTAAAAAATTTAATGTTATATGTGTTTTAAAAGGAGCGGGTACAATCATTTCTTATCCTAACTCGGAAACAGCAGACATTTGTCCATATGGTAATCCTGGTATGGCTATAGCGGGTATGGGAGATATTCTTGCAGCAACAATATCATGTTTATTAGGCCAAGATTTAACTTTAGAAAACCCTGTGCTTGTGGCGGTGTATTTACATGCTTTAGCCGGCGATAAGATAGCTAATATTGAGGGTGAGGTAGGAATAGAGCCTTTAGAGGTAATTGAAAGCATGCATTCTATACTAAATAATCATAGAGGAGATTAATTTGCATAGTATTGTACTTAAGAGTTTTTCAGAGGATAATATTGCTGAGCTTGCTACAGCCGTTGCATGTTTTAGTGACAAGTCAGAAGTAATATATTTGATTGGTGGCTTAGGAGCGGGTAAAACTACATTTGCAAAATATTACATTAATGCCCTCGGTTATAAGGGTAATGTGAAAAGCCCAACATTTAGTATCGTTGAACTATATGAGTTAGAGTCAAAAACTTTTGTTGCTCATTTTGATCTCTATAGAATATGTAGTCCAGATGATATTTGTTATCTCGGAATAGATGATTATGACCAAGATAACCACATACTTTTGATAGAGTGGCCAAATCATGGTCATGGTGCTATTCCAGAAGCAACTATTAATGTTACTATAGAATTTAATAATAACTGTCGTGATGTGATTTTATCTAGTCAGAATGAAAATATTATCCAAAATTTAAGAAAAAAATTCTCATCTGACTAGTAGTTTTCACAATTCCTCAGTTTGTTTTGATTGCGTTGGTTTTCTTCTGTTTGTTCTAAGTTGCCCAGTGCCATGCAGTCTTGTGGTAGATGACTTTCTTTGCCTTTCTTGCCTTTGACCTTGATTATTTGTTTTTTGTTTATTTTGAGTCTTATTATCAAAATCCCTGCGCTGTTGAGGTTTTCTTCTCCTATTCCTATTGTTTTGCGAGTTTGGTCTAGGTTTCTTTTTCTCAACCTTTTTAGTTTCCCCAAAAAAGTTCTGCCAAATTTTTTGAAAGAGACCAATGGAGCTTTCTACTTTCTTCTCTTTTGGCTTTTTACTTCTCTCGTTTAATTTTGATGAATCTAAAAGGGGCTCTTGTGATTTTTTATTTTCAGGTATGTAGATATCTTGTTCAGCTCTGTTATCAATTGCAATCTCGTGACTTTTTTGCATATTGGTTTTTTCGTGCTGAATTCTTTTTATTGAAAATTGCGGTATTTCATACCATTTATTTGGAATGATGTTTATAGTTACTGATTGTCTTTCTTCAAGTTCTAAAATTGCTAAACGCTTTTCATTTAGAATATATGTGCAAACATCTACCGGTAGTTGAGCCTGAATGATAGATGCCTGTTGGTGAATAGAGTTTTCTTCAATTTTTCTGAGGATGTTATTAGCAAATGATTCAATATTTCTGATCTGTCCAGATCCATTGCATTTAGGGCAAATTTCTAATTCACTTTCTTCTATAGATGGATAAAGTCTTTGTCGCGAAATTTCTAGAATGCCAAAATTAGAAATTTTTAAGATTTGAATTTTTGCTTTATCACCAACAAAGTTGTGCGCAATAACTTTTTCAACTTCCTCTTTATGCTCTGTTTTAGCCATGTCAATGAAGTCCACTACTATTAGCCCACCAATGTTACGTAGTTTTATTTGTCTAGCTACTTCTGGGGCGGCTTCAAGGTTTGTTTTATAAGCTGTTTCTTCTATATCTTGGGCTTTGTTTGATTTAGCTGAGTTAACATCAATTGTTGTCATAGCCTCGGTTCTTTGAATAACTAACGAAGCTCCGGATCCTAGTATAACAGTTCTTGAGTAAATAGAGTCTATGTCATTTTCAACTTGGTAATGAGTGAATAAAGGGACCTTGCTTGTATGAAGTTTCACATGTTCAGCATACTGGGGCTTTGCAACTTTAATTTGTTCGAGGATAGACTCGAATGTGCTTTTATGGTCAACTGTTACTTTGCTAATATCAGATCTTAAATGGTCTTTTACAAGCCTTGTGATAATGTCATTATCTTTGTAAATGAGTTGTGGCGCTGAATTTTTTGTTGATTCCTCATGTATTATTTTCCAGTAACTACACAAAGTGTCAAAATCATGCTCAATTTCATCTAAATTCTTTTCTATCCCAGAAGTACGTATAATAACTCCCATTTCTGGGTTTTTAGCGTGTAGCTTATCTAAGGTGTCGCGAAGTTTTTTTCTGTTTTCATCACTTAGTTTCGTTGAAATCCCGCCAGCTTTCTTGTTATGAGGCATGATTACTAAGTTGGCGCTAGCTATAGAAATATCTTGTGTAACAGCAGCACCTTTAGCATCACGCTCACCCCTTTCTATCTGGATTAATATTACATCTCCTACTTTCAAAGTTGAGACAGTATTTTTATTCGGTAAGAAGCCAGGTCTGTTGCCGCCATAGTCGACAAAGAAAGCATTTAAGCTTTTTTCAAAGCTAGTTACTTTTGCAGAGTAGATATTACCAACATTCATGTTGCTGGCTACCGATTCTTTTTCTATATGAGTTATTTTCCTACCTTCTAAAATAGCCAGTCTGGTTTCTCCGTAGGAGCGACTAACTATAATCTCCTTTAGTTGTTTCTGATTCATTTTTAACTACCTTTTTCTTTGTGACGAATCACAGTTTTAAAATAGTCATATTGTTATGTTGGTATAGATTTTGAGTGTGTGAAATTCTTCTATTCACGATGTAAACTGATGTTAATGTTTTATTTTTATAATGATTTAGCTTCAACTTTTATTCTACTCCGCCTAAACAAGGCTAACAAATGACTTCCTACTACGCTTTATAATATGTTAATAAGCATGTTCAATATGCTGCAGCGCACTTTTTACTCAACAAGTATAACATAGTCAGGCCTTTTCGCAAGATTTGTTTGGAAAACATTGTTTAATTATGGATATATATTTAAGTTGTGTTATATTCCTGTAGGAATTTATTATTACTTTTTCAAATTTACTGTTGAGAAATAGTGGGTGGTATGAGTCAAAATAAGGTTAAATTATACGATGTTGGTGATTCTGAGGTTGGTCAGAGGATTGATAACTTCTTTTTCAAAACTTTAAAGGGGATCCCAAAATCAAGAATTTACCGTGCTATTCGTAAGGGGGAAATAAGAGTAAATTCCAAAAGAGTTAAGGCTGAATATAAGCTTGTTATGCATGACAAGATCAGGATTCCTCCAATTCGTGTGCCTGCTTCAGATGATGAGGATCTGGTTCTGGGGGCATTTATTGCCGCAAGCTGCATAAGTGAAGTACTATATGAAGACAAGGACTTTTTAATAATAAATAAGGCTGCTGGTTTTCCGGTGCATGCTGGTACTGGAAATAAAGTTGGGGTTATAGAAGCATTGAGGATAAACAGGGTAAGTAACACCTATCTAGAGTTGGGGCATCGTTTAGATAGGGATACCTCGGGCTGTCTGGTGCTTTGTAAGAATAGAAATTCTTTACTTGATTTTCATGCGGCTCTACAAAATAGTGGAGTGAAGAAAATTTATCGTTGTCTTGTTGCTGGGAGTTGGTCAGAGCAAATATCTTCTTGTGAGTTGCCTTTAATACGTGCGAGTGGCGAAATCTCCTCGCAAAAGACGATAGTTTCTGATTTAGGTAAAAAGGCTATAAGCTATTTCAGTTTAAAACAAAAGGGCGTAGGGTGGTCACTGCTAGAGGTTGAGATCGCTACAGGTAGGATGCATCAAATTCGTGCTCATCTTGCAGCACTTGGTTTCCCAATAATCGGTGACAAACAATATGGTTGGCAGCAGGAAAAATTCCCGCTATTCAAAACAAAGCCTCGTGTCATGCTGCATTCCCACAGATTGGAGTTTTATAGTTCAGCTCAGGGTTGTAAAATAGTTTCAGAAGCAAAACTGCCGGAGGATTTTAGAAAATGTATGAAAGTTCTAAAAAATATGACTGTCTAATTTTTGATTGGGATGGAACGCTGATGGATTCTGCTGCGCAGATTACTTCCGCAGTTCAAGCGGCAGCAGCAAAAAATGATTTGGAAGTTCCATCTTCGTCAGATATTAGGCTTGGTATTGGTACCAGTTTTTCTTCACAGTACAGGCGTCTTTTTATTGATTCTAAGCCTGAAGAGCATGTGTTGTTAGCACAAAAAGTGGAAAAAAAATTTAAAGATGATTTTTATAAGAGTTTTTATTTAACTACTCCTGGTTTATTTGCTCAGGTTCCGGAAATTTTAGAATCTTGTAAAGAGCTAGGTTGTTTGCTGGCAATTGCTACAAGTGGTCAGAGAAGGATGTTAGACACAATGTTTGCAGAGTATAACTTGGAATCTCTTTTTGCAGTTACATGTTGTGGTGATGAGTATAAGGCCAAGCCTGATCCAGAAATGTTAGATCATATTCGCATTGAGCTAGGAATAAATCCTGAAAAAATTTTGATGGTTGGTGATAGTGTTAATGACATATATGCTGCTCATAGGGCTGGAATAAAGTGTGCGGCTGTTTGTACGGGTGTCAATTCAAAGAGTGAGTTAGAGCGGGCTGGGGCAGATTTTATCTGTGTTGATTTAAGAGATATCTGGCATATAATTAAGTCTTAGATAGTGTTATTTTCTTATCGCATCCTCTAAAATTATAAAATTAGCCTTTTATTTCACTGTCAGGGGAAAATAAATTAAACATTGTCTTCATTTCGCTTTAGAGCGCCCTTTGATTATGCAAAATATTTTATTTTATATTGGGCAGCATGATATTGATAAGTTGGCTTTGTTATTTAGTCATTATGAAGGTAATGTTAAGTTTTGTTTCGGTTTTTTGCGGGATATACATTTTCGAGGAATTGCTTATAACTTTGCTCTTATTAAGGATTATTTTTCTCTAAATTCTGCCAGATCTGGCTTGAAAAATTGTGGAAAATCCATCACCGTTGAGACCGTTAATTTTCAAGGTTTAAAGTCTGGTCTTGTTTACAGAGAAGGCCTTGCCAATCTAATTTTTCAGAACAAATATAGTGTTGGTTACATTGTTGCTATTCCCGTTCCTCTTTTATCTATCTATTCCTTTGGTGGGGACCGTGATCCTTTGACTATCGTAAATGAGTATGTGCGAGCCGCGGCGGCCCTAGATGATAGATTCAGTTCTCATTTGAGTCAGGAGGAAGTAATAAAGATGGCTAGGCCAAGGCTGCGTGTTATTATAGCTTTAAATCTAAAAAATGATGTTTTTTTGCCTAATCAGAATGAAGTTATGCTGAAATACAAACTATACAGGCATGCAGAAAAAATAAATAGATATCTCCAAAAACATGACTATCCGGCATGGGTTTTGCCTGTATTGTGGGGGTTGGAAAGTGACAGTTTGGGTGATTCTGATTTAAGAAGAGAGTACCTTGGTTTAGGGGAGGTGAGTTCAAAGCATATTAATTTGCCTTTTCCCTTTGCTTCAATGAGGTCTCATATGCTTCTTTCGGCTGAATGTTCACATATGCTTTCTTCCCTAAAAAAATCAAATAAATTGGTGTACTACGTGACGGGAGATGCTGATTACGTATCCTTGTTTCACGGAGATAGTGGTATATCAGTGTTGAAAGCTGGAGAGAAGCTTGTGAGCTCGTCTAGCTCTATATTAACGAGATTTGGTGGTAATAATAGTTTCAGTTGTGCGGAAATAGTTTTGCAATTGAAGTCTCTCGGAGTGGAGGGTATTGATTATGCTCGCTCAGTTTTGCTAACTCAGTTGTGTCATTCTCTTGATTTTGCAGGCCGCAAACTGTTGGCGGAGTTGGATAATAGTTTGGCATATTTTAGTGAGACAAATACTTATATAGAGCATAGCCTATTATCTCCTGATAAGAAATATTGTGAAAAAAATCCGCTTGATAAGTTGTCAAATAAGAGTGACACCGTGAATAACGATGGTGGTGATTTAATGTCTCAGATTACTAGAATAATCAGGTCGCAAGGTAAAAATGAAAGTCAATTTTTCCAAAGTGATCTTGAGTCTGCATTGGTTACTTCTAGTAGACATGAGCTTGTTGTTGTAATGAATTCGGCTGCAAAGAAAGATGTTTGTCTTTCTGCTCAGTTTAGCTCTGTACAGTTTTTATCTATGAATAGCCTTAGTTTTGATAAGTTCAAACAAATTCTTGGTAAACTGAAGAATATGCAGCTTACTCCGTCGCAGCTTAATTCGAGGTTTTCGAATGCTGGTTTCAATGATTCTCACGACTCTATGCATAAGTTTTTGCTTGGTATGTCAACTAGATATGTGCCATATGTTATATTCTTTCTAACAAGGTCTTTTGTGCCGAAAGATGAAAAATCTACTAAGATATGTCGGTCTCGCATCAGCACTTCATTGGCAAGGTGTAGCAACATAGACCGTCAGTTTAAGCTTCCCTCCAGAAAAAAGTTCTCTAAATTTTTAGCTAAAATACTTTCTTTGCAGGAGTCTACAGATATTGCGTCTGTAAGTTTTCCAGTTGCGCAGCAGGGTGTATCTAAATCATCTTTCGCAAAAAAGTTTAAAGAGAGAAGTGTTGAGCTTGTAAAGCTTATCAACAAGTTTGAGAGCTTATTGCGAGGGGGTTGGTTTTACGCAAAGTCTATTAGCTCGTCTGACCTGAAGATAAATGTTGATGTTGAAAATCTCCCAGCTTCTAGTAGCTTCAACCTTAAGCCCAAGGTTTTTTGTTATTCTGAAACAGAGCAGAGATGCTTGGATATGCTAGAAAGATTTTCTATACAATGATTCTTTGATGTCTAACAGCTATATAAGTCAGTAATTGTTGATGTGGCGTTTTCCCACTTGAGTTAAATATCCTTGTAGTTATTGTAATGGCAATTTTGTCAGCTGAGATGTTGTTTCTATATTACAGTTATGCCAGTTGCTTGGAGCATCTTGGTAATCGATAAAATTGGCATTCCAAGGATGGCATAGGGCTCAGAGCTTACTAATGTTTCTACTAAGCAGACCCCCAAGCCTTCTACACGAAAACTTCCGGCGCATTCATAAGGCGTTTCAAGTGCTAAATATTTGTCTATTTGATTGGTATTTAGTTTTTTGAACTTTAAGGGTGTTTGGCATGTAACTGTTTGAATATGATTGTTTTTAGTGTTAAAAACGCATACGCTAGTAAAGAAGCAAGCATTTTTTTCGCTGTAGAACTCTAACTGTTTTTTTGCATTTTCCTTCGTGAGTGGCTTGCCAAAAATTTTTTGATTGCATTCCAGAACTTGGTCTCCGGCTATTACTACTCCAGGTTTTTTAAGTTTTTCTTTCACAGCTATCGCTTTTTCAATACTCAGTCTTGAGGTTAATTTGGAGGGGCTTTCACCATCTTTAATACTTTCGTCTATGTCTGGAGATATGGTTTTAAAAGGTATTTTCAGCTGTTTTAAGACATTTTTTCTAGGGGTTGAGCTTGAGCCAAGTATTAAATTCATTTCATTGTACCATGGTTTTGAAGATTTGCCTGGCAATGGTAAGCTAGTCTATGCCATTTCAATTCAATAATAATATAGTCAGGGGCTTGTTAATGCAATAATTATTAGTGATACATATTGACATTTTTCTCTCTAAAAGATATGATCCTAGCTGTAATTTTATTAGACAAATACAAGGTGTAAAATGGCTGTACAAAAAAGTAGAAAATCTAAAGCATCAACAAAAAAAGGGCGTACCCATCATAATATGAGTGTCCCGACTCGCTCGGTTGACAAGGTTTCTGGTGAATCACACTTAAGGCACCACATAAGCCCAAATGGTTATTACAAAGGTGAGAAAGTCGACAGTTAAATTGCTACCACAGTAGCTTAATAGCTGAGCTTCCACTAATAAGGAGAGTCTCTTGTCACTTGCAAAGATTGCAGTCGATATTTCTAGTGGTGACCACGGCGCAAGCGTAACTTTACCTGCTGCAATAAAGTTTGCACAGAATACTCCACAGGTGGAATTAGTTTTAGTCGGTGATGAGTCAATAATTTCACCCGCAATTCCAGAAAAGCTAAAGAACAAAATAAAAGTATTGCATGCTCCAGAAACAGTTTTAATGGATGATCCTCCAGTTATAGCTTTGCGGGCGAAAAAAAGATCTTCAATGCGATTAGCAGTGGACCTTGTGCGTTCAAAAGAGGCTGATATCTGTGTAAGTGCTGGTAATACTGGAGCTTTGATGGCAATGTCGCACACAAGGCTTAGAACTATAAAGGGTATTGATAGGCCTGCTATTATGGGTAGTTTTCCAGTTAGTAAGGGGAAAGAAATTTGCCTTCTTGATTTGGGAGCAAATGTTACCGCGTCTAGTGAAAATCTTTTCCAATTTGCAATTCTAGCACATGGGCTTCAGGCAAATCAGCTTAATCCAAAACCACGAATAGCATTGCTTAATGTAGGACATGAAGACATTAAAGGAACAGCTGTAGTGAAGGAAACAGCAGAGAAGTTACATGCGTGTGATGCTTTAAACTTTATTGGGTATATAGAAGGTAATGAATTATTCTCTGATAAAGCTGATATTGTGGTGTGCGACGGCTTTGTTGGTAATATCATGTTGAAGTCATGTGAAGGTATTGTTAAAACACTCTATGAAAAAATGTTAACAGGCTTAAAAAATAGGCTCATATTTTCTTTGACTTTTAAAAATATTCTCAAAAAACTGATGAAAGATACTTTTCAAGACTACAGTACTGATCACAGGAATGGTGCTATATTTGTCGGTTTAAATGGCTTAGTACTGAAAAGCCATGGTAATGCTAGTGAAAATTCTTTTCTCAAAGCTCTTGAGCTTGGTTTAACTGTTATCAAAGACTTTGACTGTCAGAAATATGAAAGCCTGGTAGCTAAAATAACATCTTCAGAGGTTTGTTTATGAAATTTGCAAAATTAATAACAACAGCGAGTTACTTGCCAAAAAGCATTGTCTCAAATAAAGAATTAGAAAAAGTTGTCGACACAACTGATACCTGGATCAGAGAGAGAACTGGAATAGAGCAGCGTCAGTTACTGAGCCCGGGACAGAGTGTAGTTACTCTAGCTACACAGGCTGTAAATAAATTGCTTGCAAAAGTCGATCTTGACCCAAGTAAAATAGATTTACTGCTAGTTGCAACATCTACTAACTACAAACTAATACCATCCGTTTCTTGTAAAGTACAGCACGCTACTGGCTTAAAAGATATCCCTGCTTTTGATATAAATGCGGCTTGCTCCGGCTTTGTTTATGCATTATCTACCGCCGAACAATTTATTAAAGCAGGAATGTACAAAAACATTATTATTGTTGGTGCTGATGCTATGAGTCAGATAATTGATTGGGAAGACCGCTCAACATGTGTCTTATTCGGAGATGGTGGTGCTGCTGCTCTCATAAGCAGTTCTGATACTCCTGGGATATACAGAACATTACTAGGCGCAGATGGAGCTGGCTCTAGTGCTATTGAAACTAAAGGAAATATTTTGAGTGCTGCAGAGTCTCCTTTTATCGTTATGAAAGGGAAAGATGTATTTAAAAAAGCTGTATCTAGAATGTCCAGAAATGCAAAAGATATTCTCTTAGGAACAGATTTTACTCTCGAAGATATTTCTTGGGTTATTCCGCACCAAGCAAATAAAAGAATAATAGAAGCTTCTGCTAAGCAATTAGGTCTTAGCATGGATAAAGTTATTTTAACTGTTAATAAACATGCCAATACTTCCGCTGCATCAATACCCTTAGCATTGGATCATGCGATTGAAACGGAGCAGGTGAAAACTGGAGATTTACTTCTCTTGAATGCCTTTGGAGCTGGCTTTACTTGGGGATCATCGTTGCTTCATTACTAAATTATAAGGAGACGCAATCTTATGCAGGATAAAATAGCGCTAGTTACTGGAGCTAGTAGAGGTATAGGTCTTGGTATTGCAAAAAAACTAGCCAGTTCTGGGTATTTTGTTATCGGAACTGCTACAAGTGATGTTGGTGTAGATTCTTTTCAAGCCGCTTTTTCTGCCTCTGGTCTTAGTGGTTATTCGATGTTGTTAAACGTGAATGACCCTGAAAATATTAGTAATTTATTCAATAAGATTAAAGAAAAATATGATCAGCACCCCGCTGTTTTAGTTAATAACGCCGCTGTTACTGATGATGATCTTTTTCTGAGGATGAGAAAAGATAAATGGGATAAGGTAATCGATACGAATCTTACTGCGCAATACCAAGTGATTAAGGCTGCTATACGACCAATGTTGAAGGCAAAATGGGGAAGAATTATAAATATTAGCTCAGTAGTAGCACTTTCTGGAAATGCTGGTCAGGCAAATTATGTTGCCGCTAAAGCTGGGCTTATTGGCTTAACAAAATCTTTAGCACTTGAGTACGCTTCAAATACTAGAGATATTACGGTAAATGCTGTTGCACCAGGTTTTATTGCTACTGACATGACTAAAGATTTGTCTGAAGTACAATCTGAAAGAATTTTGAGTAAAATTCCCATGAAGAGAATGGGGAGTATAGAAGAGGTTGCGGCTGTTGTAGCATTCCTAGCTAATAGTGAAACCTCGTACATCACCGGACAAACTTTTCATGTGAATGGTGGAATGTTAATGGTGTGAATTTTTTATTGAGAACTATAAATATTTAAAGTATCTTAGTTTGGTATTTTTTAATTTGGAGGAAACGCAGTGAGCGAATATAATGCAATAAGAGAGAAAGTAGTAAAAATTGTTGTTGAACAGTTAGGTGTTAGTGATGACATTGCAGAGGACGCCTCATTTGTTGCCGATTTAGGTGCAGACTCTCTTGATACAGTAGAGTTAGTAATGGCATTAGAAGAATCTTTTGGTATGGAGATACCAGATGAAGAAGCAGAAAAAATAACTAATATTAAAGAGGCTGTTACTTATATAGCAGAGCATAGCCAATCTGATGAATAATAGTATTCCTAAGAGAGTTGTAGTAACAGGAATTGGTTGGGCAACTCCTTTAGGCTGTGATATCGAAAGTGTCTGGCAGGACATACTGTTGGGCAAAAGTGGTATAAAAAATATACAAGATCTTGAAAACGAAGACTTAAGAACTAAAGTTTATGGCTATGTACAAGGTTTTAAGCCTGAGTCATATTTATCCGCAAAAGAATGTCGGAAGATGGATAAATTTATACAGTATGCTCTAGCAGCCACTGTCGATGCGATAGAGCATTCGAAGTTACCACTAGCTGATGTGGCTGATAGAACAGGAGTTGCTTTTGGCTCAGGAATTGGTGGTTTGTCGACCATAGAAAGTAATTGTAGGATAATTTATGAGAATGGGGTAAAAAAAGTCTCACCCTTCTTTATCCCCGCATCTATAACAAATATGGCTGCAGGTAATATTTCTATCAAGTTTGGTTTACAAGGTCCAAATTTATCTATTACTACAGCCTGCACCACTGGTACTCATAATATTGGTCTAGCTGCTCGACTTATAAGCTCTGGAGATGCCACTGCTATGGTTGCAGGTGGTTCTGAGTATACTAGTTGTTTACTTGGATTAAGTGGATTCTCTGCTTTAAAGGCTCTCGCCTCTTGGCAAGGTAAACCAGAGGAAGCTAGTAGGCCATGGGATAAACAACGTAATGGCTTTGTTATGAGTGATGGAGCTGGCTCTTTAGTTTTAGAGGAATATGAATTTGCGAAAGCGCGTGGAGCGAATATTCTTGCCGAAATAGTTGGGTTTGGTATGAGTGCTGATGCCTACCACATGACCTCTCCACACAAGGACGGAACTGGTGCTATTTTAGCTATGAGTGGCGCGATTAAAAGTGCTGGTCTACAAACTAGTGATATCAAGGTAATTAATGCTCATGGGACATCTACTCAAGTTGGAGATTTAGCGGAAACATCTGCTATTAAGTCATTGTTTGCTGATGATGCAGCAAAGCTTAAGGTCAGCTCTATTAAATCTATGCTCGGCCATACGCTTGGCGCGGCTGGTGCTATTGAGGCTATTAGTTCAATCTTATCGTTACGTGATCAGATTGTTCCTCCTACAATAAACTGTGATGATCCAGATGTAGGTTGTGACCTTGATTATGTCCGCCATGGAGCTCAAAAACAGAGTATGGATTTTGTATTGTCAAACTCTTTTGGTTTTGGTGGAACCAATGGCTCACTTATTTTTAAGGCAATTTGATAATTAAAGCTAGTTATCTCAAACATATATATAACTTAATATGGAAGTTAAAGTAATGTCTAAGCAATATCCAAAAAAAGTAATAAATAATTTTATTTTTGTAGTATTTTCACTGTTCTTAGTTTCATTAATAGCTGCATTCTTGTTTTATTATAATTATATTTTTCTTAAACCAGTAAAATTCAGGGTAGCTGATCCAGTAATAAAAGTCTCTCATGGTCAGGGATTTAACTCTATACTAAACAGCTTTAATAAAGCTCTATATGTTGATCATCCTGATATTATTAACCTATACGCCAGAATTCATAATATATCTAGAAATGTGCATGTAGGTGAGTATAGAGTAGAGCCAAATATGACCTGGGAAACAGTATTATCTCTACTAGAAAAAGGAGAGAGTATTAAACATCGTTTTACTATTGTTGAGGGTTGGAATATCTTTTCAATAATGGGAGCCCTCGCAGCTGATAAAAATCTTATAAAGACTCTAGATTACGATAATGAAGAATTGTTTTTCCAATCGATTCCTCAGTTTAACGGTAGTCCTGAGGGATCTTATATGCCAGACACTTACGTGTTTTCATATCCGACTAAAGATATAGATATTTTGAATAGGGCGCATATAGCAATGCAAGACAATTTAGAGAATCTATATTCAGTGGATAACTGCCACGATCTTTCTAAAAGTCCATACGAAATTTTGATTATGGCATCATTGTTAGAGAAAGAAGCAGTATTTTCAGATGAAATGGCTTTGATATCAGGTGTTATAAATAATCGCCTTGAGCGAAGTTTCTATTTAGGTATTGATGCAAGTGTGCGTTATGGTGTTAGAAATTTCACAACACCCTTAATGAAAACGGAGTTAAGAAAGATGACTCCTTATAATGTTTAGAGAGTTAAAGGTTTGCCACCAACACCAATAGCTAACCCTTCCTCTATGGCATTAATTGCTGCTTGTAATCCTGTAAAAACTGATTTCGTTTATTACGTCTTAAAAGGCGATAAGAGGCATCATTTTTCGAAAACTTTAGCTGAACATAATAGGGCTGTTCACAAATATCTAAGATAGTTATATAATACCCATTACTGTTTATAGGAGTGTTTTAGTGAGAGGGTTTTTTATAACAATAGAGGGTATTGAAGGTGCTGGTAAAACAACAGCACTCAATTTCATAAAAAATTTTTTTGCGGATATAAATCTATCTGCTGTATTCACGCGTGAGCCTGGTGGTACTGCAAATGCCGAGCAAATAAGGCAGCTACTTCTTAGCAAAGAGTTAGAGAGTCCCTTGCCAGAGACCGAATTAATGTTGATGTTTGCTAGTAGGTTGGAGCACACAAAGAATTTGATTTTACCTGCATTAGAGGCAGATAATGTTGTAGTATCAGATAGGTATTACGATGCTAGTTATGCTTATCAGGGTGGAGGAAGATTGCTTGATACAAGAAAAATAGATGAGCTACGTTCTTGGGTATTGGGAGATTTTACTCCAAATCTAACTATTCTACTAGATGTTCCTATATC
>JAYYZF010000011.1:0-9756 GCA_036340215.1 Pseudomonadota bacterium
CAAGCTCTTAGATTTGAGCATAATATTGATTACATTTATAATATCGGTGTTGTTTATAATTATAAAGGCTTATATTCAGATGCATTATCTTACTTTGAAAAATGTCTTACCATAGAGGATGAACATTACAATAGTATTGCCAATATTGCTGTAATTTATCTCAAGAAAAATATGCCAAGTGAAGCAAAATTTTATTTTAGAAAAGCATTAAACATTAAACCCGATGATGAGCAAAATATCTATATGCTTGCTGCTTTGGAGGGTAATCAAGAGAAGTTTAAGGCAGCACCACCCTCTTATATAACGGATCTTTTCGACCAATATGCAAATACTTTTGAGCAGCATCTTGAGAAAATACTTCAATATAAAGCCCCTAAAATTATCTACGAAACACTAGTAAAATTTAATGATATAGAAAACTGTAAGAACCTAGATATCTGTGATGTTGGCTGTGGCACTGGACTCATGGCTGAAGAGCTCAAGCAGCATTCTAAAAAATTAATTGGTGTTGATCTGTCTAGTAAAATGCTTGAGAAAGCTAGTGTAAAAAAACTATATACTGATTTAGTAGAATCAGATATTTCAGTATATCTTAGTCAACATAAGCTTGAATTTGACTACATAATTGCTGCTGATGTAGTACCCTATTTTGGTGATATTTCAGTACTACTTCAGTCCGTATTTGGGGCCCTTAAAAATGAAGGTTATTTTGTTTTTAGTATAGAACAGTGCTTTAAAACAAATTACCAACTTCAAACAAATGGTAGATTTAAACATAGCAGAGAATACATAAAATCTTTATCAAATGAAAATATGTTTAATTTAAAAGCCTGTACTGAAAGAAGCACTAGGAAGGAAGGTAATAACGAAATTCCATGCTTAATTTTTGTCTTACAAAAACAGATAGCCAGTTCTATTACTTAATTTTCAAGCTCAACTAAATTATCCTAATTTGCATCTAATTTTTTAAGCAAATACTTGGCAAGTATATTTTCACATAATTTCATAGTTAAAGGTTTATTGTAAATGTCTGTAACTGATGTAGGTATACGCTCCAATGTAGTCAAGTCAACATGGGATGTTAAAACGATTATTGGTAAGTCTTTATTCGCATTATCTAGCTTAGACCTAATATTTTCAATAACTCTAAATCCAGAAATATCTGGTAAACCAATGTCCATAAAAACTAAGTCGAATTTTTCATTTCTGATTTTTTGTAAAGCCTCTTCACCATCAGACGCTAGAGTAATGTTACAACCAAAGTTGCTCAATAATAATTTAGATGCTGTTTGTACTAATTGATCATCGTCTACAATCAGAATATTAGCAGCTAGTGAGCATAAAATACTTTTATATTTATATTCATGGGATTCTGCTTGTTCAATAATATCAGGTAATAATACATCTTGACCTTCTTCTGGCAATTCGTTTATTTCAAGATGAGATTTAGATAAGTTTTCTTTTTTATCAATATCTTCTGGCACTAGTAATTTTTTAAATGGTAAGTGACAGACGAATTCCGAGCCAACACCAACGTTGCTATTAACATATATTTCACCATTCAAATCATTAACAAATTGTTTAACTACATGAAGACCATAACCAAACTCATGTAAGTTATTTGCTCCAGAAATCGCATTAAAATTCTTTCCTGAAAAAATGAAATCATGCTGATCTTTTGGTATACCAATACCGGTATCTTGTACACTAAATTTTAAAATAACCTTATCTGCAGTCTCATGAGCCATGAATACGCTGATATCTATACTACCCTTATTGGTAAACTTAATAGCATTTGCAACTAAATTAAAGATTATTCTATGTACTCTTATTGGGTCACAAATAAGTGTGGCTGGAGTGTTCTCATCATAATTAAGGTTAACGACGATCTGTTTAATCTGAGCTGAAGGTAGCGAGACATCTATAATATTTGTAATGATATTCTTTACACTTAGCCTTTTCTGCATAATATCTAGATTACTTGGGTCTAATTTTGATATAGAAACTATTTCTGTTAGGAGTTCAAGTAGCTTATTACCTGCTTGTAAGACTTTCAATCCTGTATCTTTTATTTCGGGATCAGTTTGCTGTGACTTTTCAACCAAAGCTTCAGTCATTGATATTATCCCTGCAAGAGGTGATCTTATATCATGACTCATATTTTCTATAAATGTATATTTTACCCTATTTGCAATATCAGCAGTAGCTAAATCCTTTTCAAGATTTTGAGTTATTTCCTTGTAGTTACTAATATCAATATTCAACGAGGCCAAACCTTGTAGGGTATTATTTTTATCGAAAAGTGGAACTTTATGGCTTAGCATAGTGACTAAGCTTCCATCTTCACGCACGGATTTTTCCTCAACAACCATTTTAATTTTTTCCTGGAGTACTTTTTTGTTACTCCTCTCTATCTGATCTGGATTTACCATCTTTGGCAATATACTTACGTCCTGACCAACAATATCAGAACGTTCAGTAAGTCCAAGACTATGCGCCATATTGTTATTACAACCTAGATACTTATTTGAGGTATCTAACCACGATATGTGTCCTGGTAAACAACTTATTATATTCTGTAAAGTTTCTGCTTTTTCCTGAAACTCACAACTAATATCTGTGTAATCAAAAGATACCCCAAGTAGACCTATCACCTCTCCATCAGCGCCAATTAAAGGTGCCTTACGAGAAAGATAAACTGTTTGTTTCCCATCCTCTCTCTGTGGACCGTATTCACGCGCTGCAACTGTTTTTTTACGCAGCATAACATCATGATCAAATATCATAACTTTATCAGCATACTCTTTTGGTAAAATATCGTGAAGGTTTCTACCAATTGTTTCCTCTTTTTTTAGCTGAAAAGCTTTTAAATTTGCCTGATTTACACCAGAGTAAGTGCCATCTTTACTCTTCCAATAAACATTACAAGGTAGCTGATCAAGAATTTCACATGCGGTTAATTCATCAAGTGAATTACTTGATTGATTTTTACTTAGAGCTAGGGCTACAACTGAAAGGCAACCTAGCATACTTAGAGCCATACTGTATGCCAGCAACAGGTCATCTATAACAAACCCATGTAGCATGAAAATCATTTGTACAAATAAGATGCAGCTAAACGTAGTAATAGACACACTTTTTGCAGTCTTAGCTTGATATATTTTATAAGCTTGAGGCAAAAATAAGAAGGCATTAGCAAATAAGCAAATGACAAATAAAAACTCAATAACATCACTCAAAATCATATATTCACCACTGGATTTTTTAGCTTAATGTTTAATGGACTTAAACCATCATTTGATTATAGTTGTCTCAAAAAGTAAAGAGAAGTAATTTATTGATTAAAATAGTTTGTCTTTATTAATCTGTGATAGGTTCAAAGTCTATGAACTTAGCATTAATATCTACACGCGCCACTTTTACTTTTATGTTACCACCTATACTGAATCTTTTCTTATCCTTACGGCCAATAAGCTGGTTGAGAGCTGGATTAAAATCATAGTAATCATTTCCTAATGAGCTGATATGTACTAAACCATCAATGTGGATATCTTTTATTTCAACAAACAATCCGAAACTAGTTACCGAGCTAATAATACCCTGGAAAGTTTGGCCAATTTTATCCTGCATGTAACAGCACTTCAACCATGAAACAACATCTCTTGAAGCTATTTCCGCCCTTCTCTCAGCCATAGAACAATGCTGTCCAAGTTCAGTAAGATTTTTACTTGTATACGTGTTAGTTGTTGCCGAATCAAGTATTGCTGCTAAACACCTGTGTACTATCAAATCTGGGTAACGCCTAATCGGTGAGGTAAAATGCAAATAATTTTCATAACATAATCCATAGTGGCCTATATTTTCAGGTTGATATACAGCCTGTTGCATAGTGCGAAGCAACATAACATTTACAATATGTTCAAAACTCTTACCCTTAGCTAACTGCATTATATGGTTGTAGTCTTGAGGTTTAATGCGTTTTCCAAACTTAATCTCCAAGCCTAGTTGAGCTAGAAATGCTTCAAGTACAACTACTTTTTTTGCCTCAGGGGCTGCATGAATTCTGTAAAGGGTCGGAACTTTATGTTTTTCAAGATATAATGCAGCAGCGTTATTAGCTACTAGCATGCACTCTTCTATAATTAAGTGAGCTTTGTTGCGCTGCTGAGTCACTATTTTTGCAATCTTTCCTTCTTTATTGAAAATAATTCTACTTTCGGGAGCACTAAATTCAATCGCATGACGTGCTTTTCTTAACTTACTTAACTGCTCGTATAATTTATGTAATGCAGCCAGTGGCTGCTGAAACCAAACTGGAGTATCGAGTTCAGCTGTTAGCATTTTGAACACTTTAGTGTAAGTAAGGCGCGCATGTGATTTAATTAGCGCACGACAAAACTCATATGACTTGAGCTTGCCTTTAGAATCCAAACTTAATTTTGCAACCATTGCTAATCTATCTTTATTTGGAACTAATGAGCATAAATCATTACTCAATGCTTCTGGTAACATTGGCACTACTTCCCGCGGGAAATAGACAGAGGTCGCTCTGTTTAATGCTTCTTTATCTAATTCAGAACCAGTTTTAACGTAATGACTTACATCTGCAATTGCAACATATAAGTTACTAGTGCCATCATCATTTAGGTAGGCATATACTGCGTCATCAAAATCACGCGAATCTTCTCCATCAATAGTAACAAAAGGCAGGCTTCGTAGATCTTCGCGACGATCTACTTCTGAAGTAGAAATTTCTGAACCTAATTTTGCAACCTCAGGATAAATGCCAGCAGGCCACTTATGTGGGATATCATGTGCACTAATAGCAACAGATAATTCAACACCATTTACACTAGTATCACCAAGTAACTTTATCACCTCAGCAGTACAATGTGGCTTATTAAGCTCGGGATAGTGAGTAATTTTAGCAACCACATATTGCCCTGGCTGTGCTTTTATCTTAGTCTCCACAGCAAAAACCTCAAATTTGAAGCTCTTTAATGCTGGTTCAATTTTTGCAACACCGTTTTCAATTTTATAAAGACCTGTTACGGTTTTATGCTGGTGCTCAACAATTTTATCAAGTATTGCAACCTCACTATGCTTATGATTTTTAGGAAGAATTTTAACAAGAACTTTGTCACCACTTAAAACTAACTTTGTAAACCTCGCCTGGAGAAATACTTCTTCACCAGCTTTTGTAAGAGCATAAATTCCTTTTTCTTTAGTAGACAGGATTGTTGCTTGAACTGGCTTAAGTTTTTTAACAATTAATATCTTATTATTCTTATCCTCCGTAATCTGACCATCGCGCATCATTGCCCTTAATCTTGTTTCCAGGGCATGCTTCTGTTCTTTAGTCTTTAATGAAAATTGCTGTGCGAGAGTAGCAAACGTTACTGCTTTACCTTTGAACTTTAGGAACTCAAGGATAAATGCGCGGGAAGCAATAGGATTATTGTAGCGCTTTGCCTCAATCGCAGCCTGTGGATCTTTTTTTAATTTAAATTTGTCTGACATTTAAACTCTACATTAATTAATTTTTTTAAAAACAACAACTAGGAAGACTTTGAAGTATAACATAATTATTAGATTGAGCATATTAAAAAAATAAAAGAATCAAATCTTGACAAAATTATCAAGAAAGCCTATTATTTTTTACTTAGCGGGGCTATAGCTCAGCTGGGAGAGCGCTTGCATGGCATGCAAGAGGTCGGCGGTTCAAGCCCGCCTAGCTCCAAGACGCGTCCCCATCGTCTAGAGGCCTAGGACACTGCCCTTTCACGGCGGCAACAGGGGTTCGAATCCCCTTGGGGACGCCAACTTTACATTTGTAAGGTTGGCGTTTAATTTATCTCAGCTTTTCAACTAAAAACACTTCTGGCAGCGCATTTAGTTTTTGCACTAATTGCTCGATACTTGAGCTGTTTTGTACTTCTATTGTTATTTTTATCTTCAAACCTACTTCGTTTCCAACTCGAAAGCAATTTAAATTTAATAAAGTGGCTTTCTGGCTACTCAAACAATTATTTACCTCTCTGACTGATGCCGAAGATTCATTTGCTGTTATGAGTAAATCTACAGGATAATTATCATTAAAGTTTTCAGCCCAGCTTACTTCAATTAACCTTCGCATGCCTTCTGGTGATAAGTTTGTAATGTTAGGGCAATCTCTCCTATGTATGCTTATGCCTTTCCCCTTTGTTACATAGCCTATTATATTATCACCGGGAGCTGGCTTACAGCAGAGTGATATTTTACTCAAAGTATTTCCTGCTAAAACTTCGGCATTCTTTTTTTGTACAGTTGGGACTTTTTGCTCAAATGTGGCAGGATCCTGTTTAATATTATCTTGCTTAAATTGTTGTAGTATTTTACTCAAAGCTTGGACTGTATATTCACCCCTTGCTACAGCAGCACAAAGTTGCTCACCAGATGCATATGGACTCTCTAAGATAAGTTTTTGTAAGCCTATCTGCTTAAAAAGAGCGTCTTTTTTTAGCTCTCGCTCTATAATTATGTGGCCTTCATGAACATGGCGTGCAAAGTCATTCGAACGAAACCAAGACTGTACTTTACTCCTAGCTCTACTAGTAAAAAGATAATTATTTCTTGGCTCTAACCAATCTCTACTTGGAGTTCCATTTTTGTGTGTGAGTATGGTGACGATATCGCCATTTTTGAGCTTGGTAGTAAGCTGCACCATTTTATCATTTACTTTTGCACCACGACAACGATGTCCGATCTGAGTATGAATAGCATAAGCAAAATCAAGCACAGTTGCGCCATTTGCAAGCGCCTTTACATCACCCTGTGGCGTAAAAGCAAAAACTTCATCACCAAAAATTTTCTTTTCTGGGTTTGCATCTTGGTTAACGTCACTCTGCCATGCGAGTAAATTAGTCAACCAAGCAGCCTGCGATTTAGCATTCTTATTAGCGCCTCCCTCCTTGTACAACCAGTGAGCGGCAACACCACACTCAGCAAATTCATGCATATGTTGTGTTCTTATTTGAATTTCAACTACTTTCTCTTCTGGACCATAGACTGCCGTATGAATTGATTGATAACCATTTCCTTTTGGCGAGGCCACATAATCATCAAACTCACCAGAGATTGAATTAAATATAGCGTGGATTGTGCTTAGAGTACTGTAACACTTAGCAACATCTGGCACGATTACGCGCACAGCTATTTGATCATAAATCTCAGCCAAGCTCTTGTTTTTCCTCTTCATTTTCATATATATGCTATAAATATGCTTTACTCTTGATTTGATAGATATAGCATTAACACCCACCTCTTCCAGCATACTTCGTAACTGCACCATAAATTCTTCAGCATATATCTCACGCTGTTTACGCTTAGCAGCAAGACCACTTGCAATTTTCTTATACTCTTCCTGTTGAAGGTAACGGAACGCAAAATCTTCTAGTTGCCACTTTAGCTCAGAAACTCCTAATCTATTTGCTAATGGGGCATAAATTGCCTGAGTTTCTAAAGCTAACTGTTTACATAGATCTTCATCAGCTCTTGCTTGGCGAAAAAAACTAACTTGCTCTGCAATTTTTATAATTATTATTCTGACATCAGCTATCATTGCAAGTAACATCCTACGCAGCTGCTCATAGTCATCATTACTACTTTTATATTTTGCAAAGTTACCTATAGCAGACATTTTTATAACGCCCGCTACGATCTTAGCAATTTCGTCGCCAAGCTCAGAGCGTATAGTATCAAGAGTTAGATCGGCATAGTTTACATATGGGTAGACTATTGCTGCAGTGATAATACTCACATCAGGACGAATAGTTGCAAGTGCTTCTAGCATAAAAACATATTGCTCATGCAAGTCAGAAAAAACTGGATTTTTAACTTCAAAACTTGTGTTATTAACTAGCACGAGCGCTTTGTTAATAAGCTCCAGCTCAGTAGGTCTGAGGTAATTAGCATCTTCTAGCCATTGCATCTGCTGCATTTTACTATCCTTGATATTTAAATTGAGCTATAGTCTCTACATGATTTGTATGTGGAAACATATCTGCTATTGCTATCTTAGTTAGATTATAACCTGCCTCTTTTAAAATAGCAGCATCTTTTGCCAAGCTAGCACTATGGCATGAAACATATACTATTGTTTCTGGCTGGGTAGATAATGCTGTTGGCAACCATGGTCCCGCCCCACTTCTCGGCGGATCTAAGAATAATTTGGTAAACTTAGTATTAGCAAAATAAGAGCTAGTCTGCTTACAGTTATAGAGGTCATCTGCAAGAAAATCTATATTTGAAAGCTTATTCAGAATTGCGTTCTGCCTTGCATCTTCAAGCAGTGAAGTACAATTTTCAATAGCAGTAACACTAGCGGCATATTTTGCAATTGGTAAACTAAAATTACCGATTCCACAAAAACCTTCTAAAACATGATCGTTTTCTGAAAGCTCGAGCCAAGCTAAAGCTTGTGCTATTAAAGCCATATTTATTTCAGAATTAACCTGAATAAAGTCATAAACTTTAAATAAAAGCTTTAAATCATACTTGGGTAAAATGTAATAAAGTGGCTCTGATTGCTGTGGGTATATCATCTTACTGTTTACATAAGAATCAGCTTGCAGATATATCTGAAAATTATGCGTTTTACCAAAATCTTGTAATAACCTAAGATCAGTTGTATTAAATTCTTCAAGATGACGGAAAAGTAAGGCTGTTGCATTATCAGCAGCTGTTACTTCTATCTGAGGTATTTTGTTAGCTATTGATAGTTTACTGATAAGTTCACTTAACTCCCTAAGCTTCTGCCCTACTTGTGGTACTAAGATATCACAAGTTTCCATGTCTGTAAGAAAACTAGTATTGAACTCTCTAAATCCAACTAAATAGCGATCTTTTTTTGCAACATAACGAACACCCAATCTAGCTTTGCGTCTATATCCCCAGGTATTTGCAGTAATGGCAGGCATGAATTCAACATCAATTAGTCCAGCAAAATCATAGAGCTGCCTCTGAACCTCTTTTTGCTTCAACTCTAGCTGTGTGCTACTAGAGAGGTGTTGTAAGCTACAGCCACCGCATACTTTGCTATATTCGCATTTTGCCTTAATTCTTAAGCTGTTTGGATTTACGACTTCATCAGCAGTAGCGATAAGCTTACCCTTTTTTTTCGCTAGATTTATCAAGGTAACTTCTTCTCCAGGGAGGGCACCACGCACTAGCAGCTTTTTTTTATTTTTTGTTGTTACACCCATGATATCAGAATTAATCGAATTTATAGTATAACTAGATTTTAAGTAGGCATTTGTCTTCATGTTTTTTCATTATTTAAGCAAAGAGCTATTATATCTGCTATAATCAGCAGTATAAAGTAAAATATAAGGACAACAATATGCAGACTGATAAAATTATTTACAACGCCCTTGTTGCTCGCAAAAGTAAAAAAGACTTCCAAAAAGAACTCAGAAAAAGTGGCTTATTAGGAACTTACAGATCCGAAGTTTTATTTTTCAAGACATGTGGCCATTTAAAAATACCTCATATATGTTACGAGAACAATTACCATAAACGTATATCTGAAAAGCTTGTCTTAAAAGAGAACATCATGCTTTTCCTGAATATTTTCTTATTTATACTTGCTGCCTGTATCTTTACCGAAAGTTTAATTAACATGAGTGATTATGCAGTATATGAGCTAGTAATAGTACCACTAAGCTGCATCATTGTAATGCTTATAAACTTACGACTAATTGCAAGAGCATCTGGTGA
>JAYYZF010000012.1:0-8916 GCA_036340215.1 Pseudomonadota bacterium
ATTGACTATGACTATAGAAAGACTTTTCATTCTTACAAACCCCTATCGTTTAAAATAATACTCACAAGTACCGTACAAAAAAAATATCCTTTTATCTAGTCTTAGTTAACCTGAAATTGAACAAAATAACATATTACAAAACATAAGCTCAAATGTTAAGCCATTCTTGACATAGGTGTGAAATTTAGTATAATTTTAAATGAGAATGATTCTCATTTGCAGAATAAAGCACGCAACTTAATGAAAATAAGCATGAAACTGCAAATTAGATAGCAGTTAGCATAAAAAGTATACACAATATATAGAGTTATGACACAAAGACTAGCACTACATATTGACAATTTATGCAATTTTAGAGTTGACAAAATTTATGGAATACATTACTTTTAATTGAGAACGATTCTCATTAACATTTAGAGATAGACAATGAAACTAAAAAATCTTAAACCTGGATCAACAGCAAAAATATTTGGATTTGACATTTGCAATCGTTACTACAAGCAAAAATTATTAGCCATGGGACTAGTGCCAGGAAAAGAGGTTGTAGTTGCTAAATACTCCAGTGTTAGTGATCTTATAGAGATAGTAGTTGACAATTTTTCTCTTATATTAAGAAAATCAGAGGCTGAAATAGTTCAAATAGAAGAGGCCTGCATGTGAAAAGAATTGCACTTCTAGGTAATCCTAATAGCGGCAAAACAACACTATTCAATGCATTAACAAAACAAAAAAACAAGACAGCTAACTGGTCAGGGGTGACTGTAGAAATCTCCAGATCTTGCTGGCACGACACACATAGTGATGTTGAAATTATAGATTTGCCAGGATGCTATTCAATTTGTAACTCAGACACAAGTGGATCCCCTGATGAAGTTATGGCTGCTGATTTTCTGTTAGAGAATCAGGTTGACTGTGTTATAAATATCATAGACAGTTCAAATTTATCTCGCTCACTATATCTAACAACTCAGCTTATAGAGCTTGGCACTCCGATTATTGTAATTCTGAATAAGACTGATTTAGTAACCCATTATGATATCAATGTTAAGCAGCTGAGTGAAAAGCTAGCTAATACTACCATTATTCAAGGTTCAGCTAATGACTCGCAGAGTATAAAGACAATAAAAGAATCAATAAAAAAAAGTTTTACCGCCAAAACCGGTAATGTGCAAAAAAATAATCTTATAAATTACAGTAAAAATATAAATACCCAACTAAAAAAAATTGAAAGTATACTCGTTACAAGGTTAGCCGAGTCATTTGTCAGCCATAAAACTTTAGCTCTTCACCTGATATCTGGAAGCAAGCCAAAGTTTATTACTGATAAATATTTACTAGAGCAATCCAACAAAGCACATGAATACCTTGTCAAACAAGAAAAAGTAGATGTAGATATAATTATAGCACAGGATAGATATGATTTTATCAGAAAAGCATTAACTGCAAGCATGATAAGAAAAGAGCAGAATACAATAAACAAGAAAACAGATTTAACAGAAAAAATTGATAGGCTTTTAACTCATAAATATTTTGGGATAGTGAGTCTCATTACTATATTATACGCAATGTTTGCATTTACGATAAACATAGGCAGCTCACTCCAAGAGTTTTTCACAACTATCGGCGAACTTTTTTTTATAACTGGCACTCAAAAGCTACTCCAGGTAATAGCTACACCAAAAATATTACAAACATTCTTAGTCCAAGGCTTAGGGCAAGGAATATGCACCCTACTCAGCTTTGTACCGATTGTGTTTGCGATGTTTTACAGTATCAATATGCTAGAAGAATCTGGATATATGCCAAGAGCTGCTTATGTTACTGATAGATTGATGCGCTTACTTCAACTCCCAGGTAAGGCATTCATACCATTAATAATAGGCTTTAGCTGTAATGTCCCCGCCGTATTAGCAACTAGAACTTTAGAATCAAAAAGAGAAAGAATAATAGCAGGCTTAATGACACCTTTCATGATGTGTAATGCTAGACTTGCAGTCTTTGCTATTTTTGCCAATGCTTTCTTCCCTGAAAACTCCTCTTTAGTTATTTTTGGTTTGTACTTCACAGGTATAGCTATAGCGATAATAACAGGATTAATTGTCTGCCATTTAATTCTACCTGGTAAAGTTCAACCCTTGATAATGGAATTACCTAATTACCAGCTTCCAAAACAGCGACTTATTTTAAGCAGAACATGGTCTCAGACGATAAGCTTCTGCTATAGAGTAGGACTATATATTATAAGTTTAAGTGCCATAATAAGCATACTCAGCTCTATTGAGATAAAACTTGACTCTGGAAACTTAACAGCACTTGCCTTAATTGGTAAAGCAATAACCCCTCTCTTTTACCCGCTAGGGATTACGGATGGTAATTGGGCGGCCTCGGTTAGTATACTCTCAGGTTTTGCAGCGAAAGAAACAGTTATAATAACTTTAAGCCAACTTTATCACGAAACTAGTAACATAGTACTCGCAGTACCGTATGATTTTTTTGCTTATGCTACCCAAACAATTTACGATGCATTTTTTGATTTACTCCCATTTAACTCTGGAGTAGAAAATCTAGTTCCTACTGTTAATTCTTTTAATGAGCAACTAAAATTTCATTTTCAAACTAGCCATGCTGCTGCTGCCTATATGCTATTTAATTTACTTTACATGCCCTGCATATCTACAGTTTTCGCATTCGCAAAAGAGACTAATTGGGGTTGGGCAATTTTCTCAATGAGCTGGTCATTCACAATAGCCTATACCTTAGCGATGTTGGTATATCAAGTAACACAAATGCAGTTAAAGTTAATTTTTATTCTAGCTGTACTTGGACTAATAGTATTAGCACTAAACATTTTACTGGCAAAGTCAGTGGCAAAAAGAAACCAAGGGGGGGCTTATGAATTTAATTAAAGTTCGTGATTTTTTCCAGAAGGTGCATATGGCTAATTGTATAGATGTAGCATCATTTTTTGGCACAACTCCAAGAGAAATCTTATGTTATATTGAGCATTGGGAGCACAAAGGCTGCCTTATAAAATGTACAAAAAAAAACCAATGTTTGAAGACCTGTAATCTCTGTAGCAAGATCTCAGCTCAATATTATCGCTGGCATAAACAAAATTAAATCTTACTCCGTTTTACCTCTGCTAATGGATGCATAACGAAATCTCTATTGTGCATGTCAGCATGTGGGATGATTAATTTAGTAGTAGCAATGTTAAGATTATTATATAAAAGCACATCTAAATCTATTACTCTTGGACCCCAGTGCTGAATTCTTTTTCTACCTAAACAATCCTCAATAGCACCGCATAGCATTAGAATGGTAAAAGGACTATGCCACGTCTTAACTCCAACAACAGCATTCACAAAGTCATTCTGATCTTGAACCGGACCATAGGGCTTACTCTCATACATACTCGAAATAGCAAAGACATCAACCAACCCAGAATCTTTCAGTAACTTTACTGCTTTTTGAATCTGTAGTTTTGGTGAGTCTAGGTTACTTCCTAAACCGAGATAACAAATACTAATAGACTTCTCAGCGGGCCGTTCTTTTTTCGCCGCTTCTTCTTTGCTTGTTTTTATTATTTCTTGGCTTCGCATATCTATCCCTATTATTCTTAGTTTTCTCAGTATAAGTTAAAATCATATTAGCTTTAGCTTCATCTTCAGATTCAACAAAATCATGCCACCACGTGGCTAAATTATATACTTCTTCTCCAGCCTGAGCTCTAAGCAAGAGAAAGTCATAAGCCATCCTAAACTTAGGATGGTTTAAAGTATCATTTATTTTACTTTCTTCACGATACACCATACTAAATTGTAATTTCCAGACATCTTCACAAGTCTCGATAATGTTTTTAGGTATAGCTATTGGGCTTTCTTGCTTCTCTAAAGTTTCAGCGATTGCTTGTCTAACTTTAGCAGAAAAATTTAAATTTTTTTTAGATAAACCATAAAGATTGTGCTGTAAAATAGGCCACATAAAAACAATAAAAATATAAGAAGTACTCAGTGATTTGCCTGAATTATAACGCAAGTCTGTATTGAACAAAGCTCGCAATAATAGAGACTCCGTAAATTTGTAACCTCTTAATTCACCAGAGAGAACTTTTGCTAGTTGTGGAAATAGCAAGCTAAATAAATTATATTCTTGCAGCTTATCATAAGCTTTAAGAGCAAAGCCACCATAAAAAGTCTTCATTACCTCAACAAACAACCTGTCTGGAGATACGCTAGCAAATAGATTCTTTTGTGAATGTATTGCCAAGCTTGTTGCTTTTTCGAGGCTAAAATCTAATTTTGCTGCATAACGTAGTGCTCTCAACATTCTTACAGGGTCTTCTGCATAACGCGTTTCAGGATCACCTATGACTCTAATCTGACGGCTTTTGATGTCTGCCATACTACCTGTATAGTCTATGATAGAGTCAGTGGCTAAATCATAATAGCATGCATTAATTGTTATATCCCGACGCCAAACGTCATCATCGATAGTACCAAAAACATTATCACGAAGAATTAAGCCTTTTTTCCCAAAAAGAAATTTTTCTGACTTTTGCTTATCATTTTTAACTGCGGATCTAAAAGTAGCAACTTCTATAATATCATTACCAAAACGCACATGAACTAATTTAAAACGACGCCCAATAAGAATACTATTTTTGAAAATTTCTTTTACTTGATTAGGATGAGCATCTGTTACTATATCGAAGTCTTTTGGCTGTTTTCCTAATAATAAATCTCGAATAGCACCACCAACAAGATATGCCTTAAAACCAGCATTATTAATACCCTTAATTACTTTTATTGCATTTCTACTAATCTTAGCTGTATCAATATTACTCTCAGTAATAATATTTGGTTGTACTTTAGGAAGAGTATTTTCATCTTTTTTTTGTACAAACTTTCTTAAAAATTTCATCATAATTAGCTCTTAATCAACAATTCCCTTAAATATATAGCAACATAATGTCTGAGTTTATTACAATATTGTAAAATACTCAATTATCTTCAGGTTAATTGCAGAAAAAAGCTTGGTTCAGCTTAATTACTGAAAAATAACTTATATAAAATTTCTTTGAGGGAGGATGCATAGAATATGATAAAGTTGAGCAACTCTAGATTTTCATCTCGAATAAAAATCAAGAAAACATACAGAAAAACAAGTTAGGCTTCTGGTTAGCAAAATAAAACTCCAGAATATATTCATAGAATCTAAACAAGCTGTTATCTAGTTTATATTTACAAAAATAATCCGAAGATATTATTTATCGTAGAGATATTTGGATGACCCTATTTCTCTCATATTCCCTTTTTGCTATTAGAAGGGGCATTGCCGCTAGTATCCCTGTCAACAGCAGTAACGCCAATATTATCATTGACGGTTTGTAATTTTGAGTTTTTGGCAAGGCCACCATTAACAATAAGTGAATCAAGTTTATTATTTAGACCCAAGCTATTTTTAATCATACTGCTTACTGAAGATCCTATCACGCTTATCAATGAGTATCCTGCAGCCCTAATTTGCTTATCAGTATAACCAAGCTCTTTAAAAAAGCTAGGATCATCTATGTTAAAAGAAGACCTCAAATTATCTATTGAAAAACCACATTCTTTGATTTCATGAAAACTAAAACCATTATTCCTAAAAGCATTCAATATGTTTCTTATCATCTCAGACTCTGAAATATCCGGTTGCCTAATATCAAAATTAAGAAATAATATATTTGTCATTCTAACTGGAAAGCCTGCTTTAATTATTTCTTCCTTTGTAAAAGACTCCATCCAAAGATCATAAAGACTGTAATTCATCTCCCTAAGGTTAGATGCAGAGAAATTCAGAGCTTTTAAGTAATTTAGTGAAAAACCTCTTAAATTTCCGCTTTTACCTAAGTCTGCAAAATCATTTAAATTTTTCGGACATTTTGTGAGGATAGAAAAAGCAAAACTTCTGAGAGTATTCGATGAACAACTGGGCAAATATGAACCCAAATCATCAAAATCATTAATATAAAGATCCCAAAAACTGATCTTCAAGTTGTAAAAATCTTGTATTGGAAATCCCGCAGAACGCAGTTGAGTAGGTTTGAAAAGCCCAGTATCTAATACCTCGTTTAATTCAAATCCTAGAAAATATAAATTGACATTTAGGTTTTCTGGATCAAGCCTTTTTATATTTTCTTTATTTTCGAGTAGATACTTTCTTTGTATAGACTCAGGATAACTAGACAATTTCTGAATATCAATTTCTAATCTTTGTTTATAAACAATATCATATTTTCCTTGCAAAAAATTAAATACTTTTTCCTGAGCCTTTTCATCATCATTAGATTTTATGATACTTAAAATTTTATACTCATCAGTTTGCCTAAGATCTGCCTCAAACTTTTTCCTGTCACTTTCTGAATAGGATCTAGGAATAATGAATTTACGACTGATATCAAAATAACCTGGTAAAACTTTTTTGCCAACGTAGTTTTCAAAAATATCACCCCAGCTATCCTCAAGGCACTTTACGAGATCTACTGGTGAAATATCTTCGTTAAATTGACCTGCAGCCTGTAGATCTTTAATTCTTTTCCTTAATAAGGTTTCAGCAACAACCCTTCTTGCTGTCGTAAAAGAGAGTCTTTCCCAAGCTTGAGAACAAACAGTGATTAAATATTCTTCGTGAGAACTACAGCCTGTTATACTTTTCAATTCAAATACCTTAACTTCTCTCTCTAATCTTTTATATTTTGGATCTACTTTATTGACTATAGTATCAATTTCATGAAGGAAGTTCTCTTCAGAACCCAGAAAATAAAATTTTTCCCTTGATCTACTGAACATTAGTTCATTCTCTTCAGTTCTAGCAATAGAAGAAAAACTTTCAAGTTTATTCTTGAAAAAATTCATATGTTTTTTTTGCTTACTATATTTATTCTTGTGAGACTCTAAACACTGAGTTGCAAAATGAGAAAATTCGCAACAAATACTGCCCGCATAAGTAAAAAATTTACTCTGCGTATCAGTTGGCAAAATAAAAAACTCATCAAAATGATCACTATGTTTTATAAGGTTATACTTGCTGTTAAAGCTCTTTTTGATTAGCTCTTTATCTTTTTCATCTAGCCTTAAAAAAAAGAATTCATTCTCAAGGAATTTTAAAATCTCTCCTTCAATTTCTAAACCTTGTTCAAAAGCTTTCATAACTGTCATAACAAGTTTGTGGGCAGATCCGCTACCTGGATCAAAATATTTACCTAGATTACGGTCCAAACCTCTTTTATTCTCTTTTAAATATATATTCGTAATTGCCAGAAAAAATTGTACGAGAACCGCTAACTTGTTACTAGGTCCTTCATGTGTCTCATTAGAAGCTGGCTCACGCCCATCTGCCGCCTTATAAAACCAAGAAATATTACTCAGATAATCATCAAGCAAAAAATCCCAGCTATCGTTTAAACTTTGGGCAATATAACTAGGAGTGATATCTTCATCAAATAAGTCCTGCTGCTTTATAGCATTAATTCTAAGTTTTAATAAATTTTCAACTTCCTGCCAAATCCTATTGTTATAGCCAAGGTTTTTCCAAGCCTGATAACAAACAGCAATTAAATATTCTTCATGTGAGCTATACGATTCTGGTTTTATGTCATTAACTTTTTTCAGCTCATCATTGAATTTTTCAATTTTAGGAGTAACTGTCTTGTGTTGCCTAGATCTAAAAAGCAGGAATTCTCTTAAATTTGCCGAAAATTTACTATAAGAGTCATCTTTATTTGAGGTGAAAGGTTGTCTAGAGTGAGATACAGAAAAAACAGTATTTGTTGACTTTAAATAAGTATCTCTTTGCCAGGCAGAGTCGAGCACAATAGCATGCAAACCAGATGAAAGTAATTTTTTTGTTTCCTTAGTGTTAAACCCTACTGATGAGGAGCTTCTCCCCAAATTAAGTTTAACTTCTTGCAGCATATCGATATAAATATCAAGATCTGGGAGAGCTGTTTGATCAATACCGACTATCTCATCACGAGATATCATTAATCTAAGAGCAGCAACTTCTCTCTCAGCATTATTAATAAAAGCACTTAATTCACTAAAAGTTGCACAGGTGTTATCTGTAGAGATTTCAGAGCCACCCATAATTGGCATAATTAAAAAAACCTTACCATCTTTTATATATGTGTATTTTTGTTGTAAATGCATGTTGGCTCCACTTTTTAATAATTATATGTTGATATTTTCCACCACCCAACACAAGGCATGTCGAAAAATTACATTATTATACAACATCTTAAAGGTCAAATCTATAAATTCTTGCGGGGAATTTTAGTAACATTATTTTCTCCAAGTTAGTTAACTACCTTTAATTCTATTATAGTATATCCTACAAAAATAACTGTAATAATCTTAACTATAAAAAAATTAAATCAGCTTATATCATATCTGCAGCTAAGATATCTCACGTGTGACTTCATAATAACCCTAAAACATATAATAGCGCTATGATCCAAGTTAAGAAATATCAGTTTCAAAAGTTGAAAAAAATACTCAAATAAAATTTACAAAATACCTATAGAGCTTAATTAAATTAAATGTAAAATTATTAAGATGAAGCTAAATTATAGAATTAATCTATATGTCCCTATAGGGTAATTTTGCTAAAATGATTATAATAAGATACTAGATATCAACCCAATGATAGCTCTACGTCATAACGCCAAAAAGTATAGATCTTGAAACCTCTCAGCTTGAGGAACCTAGCAAAAAAATAACTCAAAAAACTATTTTATAACTACAACTACTACTGGCATAGCAATAACTTTCTTGTGTCTTGGCTGATTATTAAGGCCTCATTTTCCTATTATCATTTTTAGAATCACTACCATCTGATGATAATGAAGCTGTTGGAGATTCTGGTTTCTTACTT
>JAYYZF010000013.1:0-16428 GCA_036340215.1 Pseudomonadota bacterium
ACATATGGCTGCAATACGCTGTGAAGAGCTGAATACATCCCCACAAATAGCATTGCGATAAACCATTTAAGATATGGCCTAGCTACTTTTAGAAAAAATGTTCTAAAATTTTTATAATCAACTGCCTCATTCATTTTTTTGCACATATTATTTTATTTAAACTAATGGTGCTCTGGTAGAACTAACCTTGGTTCTAAAATTCTTGCTCTAACAGCATCACGCTGCAAAACTTTTCGAGAATGAAAAACTGGCGGAGAGAGAGGGATTCGAACCCTCGATACGTGTGAACGTATACTCGCTTTCCAGGCGAGCCCCTTCAGCCACTCGGGCACCTCTCCTATCAAGCCGATATATTACATGGTTTTAAACTTTTCTTACAGCTTTTTTTAGAGTATTTAAAAATTACTATTAATTCCAGAGAAACTATCTAGGAACATAATTTATGCAGATTCTGCTTATGAATATTCTGCTTAGACTTACAACAACTAAGATGACAAACTAACTTCTTATCGTCACAGCATAGAGAATTTGAATTACAACATGGTATATCACTAGCTATTTTTCTCTCTGGAACACTAACTTTATAACATGAAGTAGCTAAAAGTAACAATGTACAAAAAACAAAAGATATAGAACAAGCAAGGCTTGCAGAGATATGGATACCAAAAAGATAACTTGATAATCCATTCACTAAAGCTAATAGAACTATGTTTGAAATGAATGCTGCTTTAATACATAACTTAGAGGTACTATTTGAATTACCTAGGGCATTAATCATGTCAGGCAAGGTAGATAAGTCCTTTTGCTCAACACAAAAGTTAGCAGTCTTCAGAACATCACTATTATAGCTTGATTTCTCCTTGGCAACACATACAGAAACATCTGCTTGTCTCATTGCAGCAACATCATTATCGCCATCTCCAATCATACCTACAATATTTGGGGTAAAAAATCTTTGTAGGCGACAAGAGAACTGCTCCCATGGAGTTTTTGGCTTATTCAAAGAGCCATAAAACTGTAGGTTTTTGATAACATCTCTTTTTCTACCCTCATTTGGATCATGAAATTGAGAGTGAAAAATTATATTCTTAGGATCTATCGCTTCAATTAAATCATTTTTACATCTCTTTAAATTATTTTCCCAACCTCCTGTGCCATGACCACTTAAGATATAACACTGCACATCATCATTTTTGAGGGACTTAAGCATATCATAGATACCTTTGTTTAAAATAAAAGGCCCATCTTTATTGTTAGGGTCCCTTTCATACAAAGTATGGGTTCTATCAAATACTAAAATATTTGGCTTACCTACATTAGGCATTTTGTTAAATTGAAATAAGCTATTGGTGGTAAGCCAATCTAAAAATTTAGTATTAATTAATGGCTTTGCAATAAGAAAAACACATGGGCAAGATACTATTAAGTTTAAACAAAAAGACTGTAGGCCGACAACAACTGAGCCTGCAACATAACCAAACCATAACCCAGAGGAAATAGCTATGAGTAATGTAGCAATCATAAATATACTTAAAAATCTATCTGATGATTCTGTATTTTTACTTTGAAAGTTATGGGTTACTTGCTCAAAGTCATTTTGGCAATTAACACTCCCACTAAAAAATACAGTATTACTACTAACAGTAGTACCTGCGCGTATCCACTCTTGAGACTCTGATTGAGTAGAACCTATACGACATGCTGTTAAGGTTTTACATGCAACTGGTAAGATAGTTTCTTGGTTTATCTCTATACGCATATTCTTCTTGAGATTTGAAATTTGCTCTTTATAATTTCCATCCTTACCGACAACAGTAACAAATTTACTCATATGGTTATGAGGCAAATCACTTGTTTGCATTGATTGCTTAATCCAATTAGTTAAAATAAAAAGTCCCACAACAAGCAATATATCATGTACAACAAAAGGATAAGAAAAAGCTGCAAGAGGAAAAAAGCTAAAAAGCGATATTTGCCAATTCAAGATCACGAACAATATTATCACCTTCTCAGAGGAAGGAAACTCGAATAAATCATACAGTGAAATTGCCTCATTAGAACTTAATTTAATTGGTTTGAACTTGAGAAACATCTGAGTAAAGCAGAGAACAATAGCAGCTACTATTGAAAACATAGACAGTAAGTGAGTTTGGTAAAAAGGGGCAAATAATGCCATAGATATAGCAAAAATCAAACCTAATGAATAGCGCATATCAACTGAAAAATCCTCTCTTAGAGAATATGTCAACGCTAAGGTTACAACTGTAAAGAAAATATAAATCATGAAGCCTGAAGAAAGATAAGCTTCAATAATAGGTACAAATAACAATATACCTAACGTCAGAAAGAAAATTGCTCTTATTAATGTACTTTTAGTTTTCTTTTTATGAGCGGTACAACAAGATTCCATGATTTCTCAAATAATTTTTAACTAGTGCAGTTGGAAGAGTTACAACATTTCATATTTAATGATCTATAATGAATAACTAAGCCTATCAGTAATCCCCCCATTGCAAAATATGAGCCGATCTCACTCGCAAAGTAATACTTACACAACAATAAACACAAACATGAACTAAGAGCAATACCGAAAGGATAATAATTTAATTTTCTAGCAACAATCTGATAGTACATCGACCCGAGGGACAATACTAATGCTACCAACATAATTGGAACTAAATAGTCACTGTAATCGGCAAGCTCTAAACCAAAAAAAGCAAAAATTGCAGCATACTTTGGCATACAAATAGGACAGGGTGGACAAGACTTGAAAACAGGTATTAATGACACCACAAAAGTAACAAAGTCGGCATAAACAGCCCTAAGTCTTGATGAAGTAAGCAACATGATTTATTTCTCAAATATTTCAAATGCAAAATTGTAACACAATCAAGACCATATAACAATATAATTTTACTTGACTTTTTAAGGATGGTTTTCTAACAAGTATAAATACTTTCCTCACAATTGAACTTTAAAAATATAAAATTATTTGTTATATTTAACTGTAACTTGGAGAGTATGATGAAAACCTGTAACATCGATAAAACAGATAGAATAAATAGAGGCGCAATTGGAATACTTATACTCTTAGCTGCTTATTTTGAGCTAAGTAGAACTTTTTTCATGGCACTTGGGATTATTATGTTTGCTCAAGCCTTAATAGGTTGGTGCTCTATACCCTTTTTCCTAGAAATGCTTAAGAAAAAGCAGTAAAAGTTAATTCACTTTTCATCACTCCAACCAACGTTTTTAAGAAAACTCTCATAACCTCCCTCATAAATAGAAACTTTTTCATCATCAAAAACAATTAGCTTGGTAGCTATCTCTTTAAGAAAATATTCACTGTGAGTAACTATTAAAACAGAACCTGGAAAACCCTGTATAGCCTCTAACAAGGCCTCACATGACTCCAAATCCAAGTGGTTTGTAGGCTCATCTAGAAGTAGTAGATTAGCTGGCTTTAGCAAAATCTTACCAAGCATAACTCTACTCTTCTCACCCCCTGATAACACAGCTATTTTTTTGTTTGCTAAATTTCCAGAAAACATCATATTGCCACAAATTTTACGGACGTTAGTCTGACTTAAATTTGGTGCAGAGTTTTGCATTTCCTCATAGATATTGAGATGAGGATTAAGCCTATCTATATTCATTTGCCCAAAATAACCAAACTCTGTTTTTTCATGAATAGCAACATTACCATCTTTTGGAGATAGTTCTCCCATGATGAGTTTGAGTAAAGTTGATTTCCCTTTACCATTCCTTCCTATTATACAAATCTTATCATCAACACCAACATCAAAGGAAAGTTTGTCTATGAGATTCTCCCCATCATAACCAAATGATAAATCATTAACTTCAACTAGATTACCTCTGCCAATATTTTCTAAATGATTAAACTTGAAATCTAGTGTTGCAATATCAACAAGTTTTTGCTTTTGGTCCTGCTTCTCTAGTAACTTCATTTTAGATTGAGCTCTTTTAGCTAAACTAGCCTTAGCCTTGAAACGCCTTATCCAAGCCTCAGTCTTTTCTCTTTCCTTTGCCTCATTAAGTCTTGTTTTCTCGTATATCTCTTCAGCAAGGGCAATGTTCTCATAGACTTTACGAGTATTTCCTTTTACTTTTTTGAAATTACCACGATGAATTGTCAAAGTATGCGAAATTACACTATCCATAAAATCTCGATCGTGAGTGATTAAAATAATCTCACCATCCCAGTTCTTCAAAAATTTTTTTAACCACCTTACAGAATGTATATCTAAGTAGTTAGTTGGCTCATCTAAAAGCAGCATATTTGGCTCATCAAGCAGAACTTTAGCAAGGTTTATCTTAACCTGGTAACCACCTGAAAAATCATTTGGGTCACAGAGCATATCCTCGATTGAGAATCCTAGCCCCATTAGGATCTCCTCCCCCTTCCAACCTTCATACTCACGCTCTTCAGGCAAAATACTACAAACTTCGTTTATTACTGAATCATGCGTGAATTTAATATGCTGTTCTAAATGGCCTATTCTGTAGCCTTTTGGAATTGCAATAGTGCCTTCATCAGGCTCTAATTCACCCAAAATTAATTTAAAAAAAGTACTCTTACCACTACCATTGCGCCCAAGAAGGCCAACTTTATCAGAGCTATTAAAGATAATATCTACGTCTGTAAATATCTTATTCCCTGTAAAAGCAATAGCTAAATTATTTACTTTAATCATAGTAACTAAAAATTTTAATATTGATATCACACAAGTTTTAACTTGAATATATCTCTTTATAAAGAATATCAAAGAGGTTTGGCTATATTAATCGCCTTTATATTATAGAGCAAGTAAAACGGACAGAATATTTTAAAAATGAGAAATAGCTATTACACCATTATCAAGCTTAACTGCTAGTTTATCTCCAGATTTAATCTCATCCTTTAGAAGCATCCTCGCAAGGACATTTTGTAGCTCTTTTTGAATAACCCTCTTTAAAGGCCGTGCACCAAAAACAGGATCATAACCCGATTTAGCAAGCATATTAATAACATCATCTGAAACTGAAATTTGAATATCTTTTTCCGCAAGCTGCCTTTGGAGAGGTTGTAGCTGAATCTTTGTTATAGCAGACATCATTGATAGCTGTAATCTACCAAATAATATTATGTCATCAAGTCTATTTAAAAACTCTGGTTTAAAAGTAGTGTTTACCCGTGACATTACATCAGATCTTACCTTCTCAACATCCTCATCTGCAGCTAGGTGCGTCATATATTCCGCTCCAAGATTTGAGGTTAGAATGATAACGCAATGTCTAAAGTCTATTGTTCTTCCCTGACCATCAGTTAACCTACCGTCGTCTAATACTTGAAGAAGAATGTTGAAAATATCTGTGTGGGCTTTTTCAATCTCATCAAACAAAATAACACTATATGGTTTTCTCCTAACCACCTCAGTTAAAATACCTCCTTGATCGTAACCAACATAGCCAGGAGGAGCACCTATCAAGCGAGCCACAGCATGTTTTTCCATATATTCACTCATATCTATTCTAGTTAAGGCCTGCTCATCATCAAACATAAACTCTGCTAAAGACTTAGCTAATTCTGTTTTACCAACTCCGGTTGGACCAAGACAAAGAAAGGAACCTACGGGCTTAGTTTCATCTCGCAAACCAGCACGAGATCTTCGCACAGCCTCTGATATGGCTACAATTGCTGCTTCCTGCCCCACAACTCTTTTGGACAACAAAGTTTCCATTTGTAATAATTTATCTTTCTCAGTCTCTTGCATCTTCGCAACAGGAACACCAGTCCAAGAACTTACAACCTTAGCAATATCATTTGAAGTCACACTTTCTCTCATCAAGTCACTTTTAGCACTACTTTCTTGCTGCGATTTAATACATTTTTCCAATTGCGCCTCAAGCTCTGGAATTTTACCGTACTGTAATTCTGCGACCTTATTTAAGTCTCCATCCCTACTCGCAATATCAATATCAATCCTAGTTTGCTCTATCTCCTCCTTAATTTTATTACTACCCTGAAGTAAACGCTTACCTTCCTGCCATTTCTTTGTTAAAACATCACTCTTCTCTTGTAATTCTTTTAGTCTATCTTCTAAAAGAATTAAACGCTGCTTTGAACTATCATCAGACTCCTTTTGTAAAGCGGCTTGCTCTATTTTTAATTGCATTAATATTCTATCAACCTCATCTAACTCTTTCGGCTTAGAGTCTATCTCCATACGAATATTAGCAGCAGCTTCATCAACTAGATCTATAGCTTTATCAGGCAAAAATCTTGAATTAATATATCTATTTGATAGTTGCGCGGCTGAGACCAAAGCAGAATCTAAGATCCTCACCCCATGATGAACTTCATAACGCTCCTTTATACCTCGTAAAATTGAAATTGTTTCTACTTCGGAAGGCTCAGAAACTAACACACTTTGAAAACGTCTAGCTAATGCCGGATCTTTCTCTATATATTTTCTATATTCGTCAAGAGTTGTTGCGCCAACACAGTGTAACTCTCCCCTGGCTAGCTCGGGCTTGAGTAGATTAGAGGCATCCATAGCGCCTTCACCTGTGGCACCAGCACCAATCATAGTATGAAGCTCATCAATAAATAAGATACATGAGCCAGACTGTTTTTTTATTTCTCCCAAGAGTCCTTTGAGACGCTCTTCAAATTCACCTCTAAACTTTGCCCCTGCTATTAAACCACCTAAATCTAAGGAAAGTAAGCGTTTATTCTTAAGTGACTCAGGAACATCTTCATTTATAATTCTCTGTGCCAAGCCTTCAACTATTGCAGTTTTTCCAACCCCAGCCTCACCTATCAATACCGGGTTGTTTTTTGTTCTTCTAGATAAAATTTGAATAGCTCTTCTAATCTCTTGATCACGCCCAATTATAGGGTCAATTTTACCACTTCTAGCTAACTCAGTTACATCCTTAGTGTACTTTTGCAACGCACCTTGAAGAGATTCAGAACTTTTACTATCTGCATTTTGACCACCTCTTTCTGCCATAATAACCTCATATAATTTATTTAGATTAATACCAAACTGTTTTAGAATTTTTTGCGCTGGAGATAGCTCCTTTACTAACGAGTAAAGTATAGTATCGGCAGCTACGAATTGATCTGACCAGTCATGTGATAACTTTTCAGACCTAGCTAAAACTAAGGCTAAATCTTTAGCCATGTATATACTAGCTCCTTCCCCCTCTACAGTTGATTCTTTCGATAAATTTTCCAAGGTTTTTTGCTTTAAACTCGCTAAGTCAACATTAAGTTTTCCTAAGATTCTAATCGCATAAGCCTCACTATCGGTGAGAAATGCTGTTAGTAGATGTAAAGTTGTAAGCTTTTGATGCCCATCCTGCAATGCCAGAGATTGACATTCATTTATTATAGAAATACTTTTCTCAGTATATTTATTAAAATTCATCTTAAGTAACTCCTTCAGCCTTATACTATTTATATAGGGACAACAAACAAATAAAACAAGTCTCAGTAAAAATTTAGCGTTGCGGAAAATAATACTTGTAGGCAAAGCTATAACAACTTTTTTTTCTGATCAGTTCACACAATAAATTTTGTAAAATGCTCAGTTATAATGTAATATCTGCAAATAAGTTTAATTTAATGGAATAACTCATAGTTCATGGTTAGTAAGCAAGTATTAAAATTTTGCTGCTGTGCATTTGTAGCAACAAGTACTGATTTCATAACTTATTACTTCCTCCTAAATTTTTTACCAACATCAGTTGCAAAGGGAATATCTTTTATGCTCTGTGCTACAGTTGCCTACCATAGTAACAAATACTTTACTTTTAAAAATAATAACTCCAACGGGCAAGAAGTATCTAAGTTTATAAAACTCTACACATCAACATTTTTCGTAAATGTATCTACAAACAAATTAGCGCTTTTTTTAATGCCAAAATTTAGCCTTGTGTGTTTTGTAATTGCGGCAGCCACGACAATGACGTGTAACTTTCTTGGACAAAAGTTTTACGTTTTTAAAAACTAAATTATCTGAAAAATTTACTATTAATTATTTTTTATTATTAGCAAAATATTCAACTATTGATATCTATATATCTGACACGACTATCGCCACCAACAAGAACTAAATCAGGCTTTTCGTCAACGAATAAACCATGACAAACTACTCCAGTTATGTTATTTAAAGTAGAACTAAGTAAAGTCAAATTCGTAAAATCAAGACCAAACACATCTATGACAATATTACCACTATCAGTTACAAAGCCATCTCTATAAACTGGATTTGCGCCTAGTTTTACACAGGCTCTTCCGACATAACTTCGAACATCTGGAATAACTTCAATAGCTAGAGGAAAATCTTTACCAAGGTTATTTACTAGCTTTGATTCATCTACTATGCAAATAAACTTTTCAGCACATGCAGCAACTATTTTTTCACGGGTATGAGCACCACCACCGCCCTTTATACAATACCCGTCAATATTTATCTCATCAGCGCCATCAACATAAACTGCTATATTTTGTACTGAATTTACTTCCAAGATTGAAAAGCCGTAATGCTCTAGTAATTTTGTAGTCCTTGAGGAGCTAGTAACAACACCTGCAACTTTATGCTTAATAGCTGCTAGTTCTGCTATGAAATAGTCTACAGTTGAGCCTGTACCAATACCAATAACCTCGTCATCAGGTATTAATTTTAGGGCCTCTTTTCCTACCTGCTTCTTCTGCTCTTGCTTGTTATCAACTCTAATCATTTACAGTTATCCCACTATGTCTTAGTAATGCATCAATTTTAGGCGATCTACCTAGGAATCTCCTAAACAAAACATCTGCATCAAAAGTACCCCCCTGTTCGAGAATATTAGACATAAATTTATAACCATAATCTGAATTGAAAATACCATTATCTTCAAAAACAGTAAATGCATCTGAAGAAAGAACTTCAGCCCATTTGTAACTGTAATATCCTGCAGCATAACCACCGGCAAAAATATGAGAGAAGCTATTTTGAAATCTATTTTCTGGAATAAAGGGAACAACTGCATATTCTCTTCTAACCTCATCTAAACAAGACTGAATATCATCACTATCAGTTATACTCAAATTTGTGTGCAAACGCATATCAAAAATAGCAAACTCTAACTGCCTCATCATATGCATACCGCTATGAAAGTTCTTAGCGTTTAAGAGACTATCCAGCATTGGTTTCGGAATTGGTTCCCCTGTTTTATAGTGCTTACCAAGAATCTCTAAGCCTTCTCTTGAGTAGCTCCAATGCTCTAAAAACTGACTGGGAAGCTCAACAGCATCCCACATCACTCCAGAAATACCTGAAACTCCACTGTAATCAACTTTAGTTAAAATATGATGAAGGGTATGTCCAAACTCATGAAATACTGTAACTACATCATCATGTGTAAGTAGCGCCGGATCATCGCCAATAGCAGGACTAAAGTTACAGTTTAAAAATGCAATAGGAAGCTGTATTTTACCATCAGACTTAAGCCTTCGTGTCCGACAATCATCCATCCAAGCCCCACCCCTTTTCTTCTCTCTGGCATAAAGATCAATGTAGAAGTACCCTCTTATATCTCCAGTAGAATCACTAACCTGGTATAATGAAACTTCATCATTCCAAGTGGGAACATCAGAAACCTGCTTTATCTGTAGAGAAAAAACCTTAGAGACAATCTCAAACAAACCTGACATAACTTGCTCAAATGGAAAATAATCACGATAATCATTTGAGGAGTACTTGTATTTCTGCTGTCGGATTATCTCGCTATAATAAGCACTATCCCATGGCATTAAATCTATATCATCATGTTGTTTTGCAAATAACTTGAGTTCCTCATACTCTGCTAAAGCTTGACCTCTTGAGTTATTTCCTAAGTTTTGGAGAAAATCAAAAACTTCAGCTACGTTTGCTGCCATTTTTGTTTCTAAAGAATATTCTGCATAATTTTTAAAACCAAGAATCTTAGCAATTTTCTGCTTTAGAGTTAAAATATCGACCATAACCTGACTGTTATCAAACCTACCAGCGCTCGGACCTAAATCTGATGCTCTAGTAACGTAAGCTCTATACATAACTTCCCGTAGATCTCTGTTTTTGGCATAATTCAATATCGTCATAAACGTTGGAGCATCTAAACCAAATTCCCAAATGTTTTCTTTGCCGTTCAAACGTGCTTTATGTGCAGCAGCATCTACGAACATCTGAGGCACGCCAGCAAGTTTATCTAAGTCGTCCACCTCATATGTAAAGCTATCGGTTGCATCCATAATATTCTGTTCAAACTTTGTAGTAAGTTGTGATAACAGCTGCTTCAATTCGAGTAATTTTTCTTTCTTCTCAGCTTTTAAGTGAACACCAGATAATTTAAAGTCCCGTAACTGATTCTTGACTATCTTTTTTTGCGAGTCACAATATGTCTCATACTCTTTTGATTCTGACAATGATTTTAATTTTAGATACAAATCATGATTTTGTGATACTTTAGTAAAGTGTTCGCTTACTTTTGTTAAATTTTCGTTGTATGCATGCCTTAGATCATCTTCACATTTAACAGCATGCATATGAGATATTGCGGACCAAATTTGCTCGAAATAATCCTCTAACTCGTCCAGTGGTTCCATAAAATTTGACCATTTAGGTTCAGATTTGTCTTGTAGGACTTTCTGGAGTAACTCATCATGTTTCTGTAACAAGTCATCTATAACTACGGAGATATCTTCTGCTTTTACTAGATTAAAGTCATGAAAATCAGCTTTTGGTAAAGTTGCTAAATTTGGCTGCATATATGCTCCTTACTGGTCCTGCACAATTCTTAAATTTTAGAACATACTAATAACTAGTGCAACTTTAAAAAAGTTTAGGGTAAAATATAGTTTTTACAAAGATTAGTTATGCCATTACAGAAATACAAAAATTACCTTCCTGATTGTCATAAAACAGCGTTTATCCATGAGTCTGCATATCTTATTGGTAATGTAGAAGTAGGATCTTATTCTTCTATTTGGCCACATGCTGTACTCCGCGGCGACGTAGCTGCGATAACTGTTGGTGAAAATACTAACATCCAAGATGGCACTATTATTCACGGAACTCACGCAGGAGAATATACAGGCGAAGGTAAAGGAACAAGCATTGGAAATAATGTTACTATAGGACATAGAGCCACTTTACATGCTTGTAACATTGAAGATTATGCCTTTGTGGGAATTAATAGCGTCATTTTAGATAATGCCACTATCAGAACAGGAGCCATGCTGGGAGCAAATTCCCTTGTCACAAGCAAGCAGGATATAACAGGTGGTTACCTTTGGATAGGACAACCAGCTAAAAAAGTTAGGGAGCTAACCCAGAAAGAAAAAGACTACATATTATACAGTGCCTCCCACTACGTAAAAGTTGCAATAAAACACCAAGAAAGTAACATTTGACAAGCAGCAACAAACCTATATACTTAAAAAACAATATCTTAAAAAATATATGCATGTTTCATAAAATAACTACAAAATTATTTATAATTGCAATTTCATCACTGATTATTGGGGTGTATATTTTATTTCCATTCTACGGAGCATGGACTTTATACAGCTTAATGTGTTCTCTACTTCTACACAGAATGATAATAGAAATTAAGAACAATAAAATACAACCAATAGAAAGTAATGAAAATTCAAATATCATAGGAATAAATTATACTAGCGCATGCTTAACTATCTTACTTCTAGGACTCATTACTTGGTCCTGCGTGCTACTTGGTATAAAATTTATATCTTGCTTAATATTCACCATAATAATTATAAATTTAATTCTAGTTAGTTATTTAAAGTTTATAAATGTAAAAAGCGTATTAACAAGCACACCAGCAGAAATAAATATTGCATCCTTAATATTAGGTGTTTTTGCTTTAATTAGCGCCTATAGCAACTATTCAAATATTTTTTTAATGCTACTTGCAACAAGTTGCTATATATGTCTTTGCCTTGCTACTTATACCATGGAGTACCTCAAGGCGAACTCTAATGAATTATCAAAAATAGAACAAGTAGATATTATAAGTATTCAGATGCCTACGGAATCTTCAACTAACAACTTTGAAGCTGAAAAACAAGTAAACAACGAAGCAACCCCAACCCTAAACCATTGACAAATAACAACTTAAATGCTATAATGACTTGAAGAGAAAAAGAATAGGAGAACTAATATGGCTGTTAACGAAACAAAATTAATGAAAAAAATAGAAAAAACAGGAACAGCACATGCGATAAGCCTTGGCTGCATTGCACTAGGAGCATTCTTCCCAGCACCTATGGTAATAGCTTTCTTAACATTCTTAGCAAGCTCTATGTGTTATGAATCATCAAAAGTAGGAAAAGAGAAGAAAAGTATAATTCCTAACTTCGGCGCAAAAGACTATGCTCGACAACGTGGTGTCTCAATGGGATTACTTGATAAAGAAGAAGCTGCTACTAATAAAATTATCGATAACATTTGTAGTATGAAAGATAGACATCTCGCAATGATAAGTATTGGCTCAGGTATGTTATGTGGGATAGTACTAGGAGCAGTTATAGGGTGTATTTTAATGGCATTTTCTTGGCCAACTGTAATTGCAGCTACTGTATCATTTATAGCAGCCGCTGCTGTATTAGATTACTGGAAAGAGTCAAAGAAGGATATACCCAAACTAGAACAAGCTAAGGTGTTTACTTCTGCAGGAAAACTCTCTCATGGAGGAATTAAAGATACTAGTAAAAAAGGTAAAGAACCAACTTTCCCAATGTTATTCAAGACAAGTAAAGGAAATGGGTTAAGCAGAAATGGAAAAAAACTAAATCACTTTAAAACAAAATAACTCTAAAGGAAAAATAAAATTGTAAGAAAGCCAACGACAAGTTGGCTTTCTTATTTTTAGCTCATATAGTAACTATTCAAATCTTATTTGATGTTACTCGCCAAAACTTACACTCTTTGACTTCGTCCTAGAGCTTATAGCATGAAATGTCTTAAATTTAATTTTAATAAATTTTAAAAAATAGAAAAATCAGCTATTATAAATATCAAGATATTAAGAATCTCTAATTGACAATTCTACAACTGAAAAACAAGTTGCCAACAAAGCCCTCAGGGCTTGTAACACATTGACTAATAACCACTTAAATACTATAATATATATTAAATAAAAAAAAGGAAAAAATCATATGACTAATAACAAAAATAAATTAATTAAAAAAATAAAAAAAACAGGGCCAGCACACTTAATTAGCTTAACCTGTATAGTACTAGGAGCATTCTTTCCAGCACCGATGGCAACAGCTTTCTTGATATTCCTTGTAGGCTCTTTATTTTATGAATCCAAACAAGGAAAAAAAGAGGCAAAAAACTTTACTCATGACTTAGGTACACAAAACTATTCCAGAGAGATAGAAGAAACAACTACCGACGAACTTATAGATATTTTCTGCAATATAAAAGATAGACATCTAGCAATAATGAGTATTGGGACTGGCATGATCTGCGGCTCTTTTCTAGGGTCAATACTAGCATGTATTTTCATAGAATTTTCATGGCCTACCGTTATAGTAGCTACCCTCCTAATTCTTACCGCTATTGCCATAAGAGTTTGTGTCAGGAGTATGAATCAAGAAGTGCCAGAACTATCAAAGACTAATACATTTGTTCCTGCAAAAAATACAGGAATAAATAATTCTCATAATAAAAGCTCAATGAAACAAAAATCTGGAATTTTATCGTTCTTTATGAAGGAAAACGGCAGTGAAAGTGAATCAGCTGAGAAAGACAATAAACTCTTCACTCTTTAAGGAAAAATAAAATTGTAAGAGAGCCAACTACTAGTTGACTCTCTTGTTTCTTCATGTGAAAATTTTCTATTGACATAAAAACTACATCACTATACGATACGCTAGAAAAATTTTTAGGTAAGCGCATGACAGAATCATTAAATTCACCAGGATTTGAAAAAACAAACCTACATGATACCAATATAACTGAACTTAAAAATATTGCAGTAAAAAAAGTCTGGCAAAGATTAATTCCTAACGAAACTATTTTTCTTCTTGTAACAAGTACCACAACACTGCTGACATACAAATATCCTAAAGAAACTTTCAACACGTTGTGCTATTGTTTATTACTATCTACATCATATAGCTGGTTTGCGCATATTTCCCTTACACAAAAATTCAAAAAATACACATCATTTTTAAAAAACTTTAAGCTTGTTGAATTAATTTTAAAAATTAATAGTGCGTTTGTTGATAATCAGAATTTAGGCAGAAATCTTTTTGAAATGTTTTTCTCAAAGGATGATTGGGAAAGTTATAGTGACGCAAAAAAGTTCCTAATATCCGCTGACAAGATTGATAAGATTTGCAGTAAAAAAGAGGAAGATATTTCATATCAACGGCCTTATGCTCACTTAACAATCAGTACTCTAGGAATAATTAATGGCTTCCTTCTGAAATTAATATCCGAAGCACCCAAAAGGATTACAGTAAAATTAATAGAAATATCTGAAATTAGCATTTTAAAAAATTATATTGATATACCTATTACATTTGGACTGTTATACATAATTGATAGAAAATTTAATTCTTCAACAAATAATTTTAAAGACAATCACATAAATGAAATTGGTAAAAATAATACTTTTACATTACTAAAACATTACATGTCTGGGCAATATCTACTCCAAATTTTTATGGAGAAAAGCAATGACTTTTACGAAAATGCTATCCCTGCAGGTGAATTTATTATTGGAGATGAGCTTAGAAGGCAAATCGTGCAAAAACATGGAAAAGACCAATGCGCGTTAAACGACAGTAACATCTCAACAACTACTCCCGATAGAAAAACTATTAATTGAGCCTTTGGAATGGGTAAAAATAAAAATGTTGGAACATTAGGAGAATTAGTTAGAAAGATATACCCCATAACACTCCTACCTCTTGCCATATTTTCACTCACCATCTTATCAAACTCTTTTTATCCGGTAGAAACAATAGCTTTTACTCTAGCAAGCACTCTTACATTAGGGATTGTTGCGCGGTTAGACATAAAAACAGGCATAAAACCAAAATCAATTCTGAGTATTGTAAAATTAATACAAACTGAAATAGAGGAAACTAAATGCATCATCATATCCTCAAGCAGTGTAATTTTATCAAGATTAAAGTTTAAGGAAGAAAACGAGATAACCAAAGCACATAAAGAAAAATTAGAACATATTCGTTTAAGCAAGGAAAATATCCCAAAGATACTACCACATGCCTGTATAATAATCTTAGCACTTACAGTATATTATTCTAGCATACTATATTTTAGAGGATGCGAATCGTTAATAGAATTAACAGGTAAAAATTATTTCTTAACCCATATACTCTTATTATCTACGACAATTGGCCCATGCATTCTAGCCATTAAAATCAGTAGATATGGTGAAATAAGTAACATACAAATTTCTCAAGATCCCAACCCATCTTCACACATAGAATCAGGCATTAAGGATCTTACGATTAACAATAAAAGTGTATTTCTCAAAAAATTAGAAACAAATTTCCCTCTTAGTTCTCCTAATGATGAAGATAAAGACTGGTTCTTTGATGATATATAAGGAATATAAAAATGACAAAAGATATGAAAATTGAAAATAAGCAAACTCAAATTTTTCTTGCAAGCATACACCCCAAGTTAGTAGCACCTATAGTTATTAGTATATTGACATATTCATTTACGATAATTACTCCTGAGAAAGTAAATCTGATGTTTTTCATAGGAATTAGTACTTTTAGCTATTTTAATTTGCTATATAACGGAGGTAAATATAGCAAGTTAGCTCCATTATTTTATGATATGTTAAAAATTAGCATGCATTCTCTAGAACAAAGTGAATTCAAAGCACTGATAACAAAAATATCAGGAACTGATCTAGCTCAATATAAAACTCTGGCAAACTTTACTATTTTTGCTATATCTTTTTGTAGCGCATTAATTCATAGAAGACTAGTAATATTTTCAAAAGAAAATAAAGTTATAATTCTTGTTTCGCTCGGAGTACACTTCACACACCAGTTACTTTTCCAACTCGTCGATAATGGCCTAGACTTTAGCTCTTATACAAAAGTATTTAAGAGTATAAAAAACCAAATACATGAACAGAGCAATCACTATATGGCAAATAGCCTTAGCTTAAAATTAATCATGACTGGAATCCCAGCATCTGAAGTGTTTGGTCTTTCAAATTATAGGCTAGACAATAAATATCAAGAACTAGCGACATCTTCGGATTCAGTTAAAGCATCAACTCTAGGCAATGTTACTCCAACTTGACCTTGATATTTACCATTTCTATCCTTGTATGAAGTTTGGCACACTTGATCAGACTCTATGAAAATAAACT
>JAYYZF010000014.1:0-11378 GCA_036340215.1 Pseudomonadota bacterium
GTAAGATCATTATACACAGTTGTTCTTTTTTTATTATTTAAGAGAAGCTTCTCAAGCTCCTTTGCAATTATTTCTGGGGATAATTTTGTATCTTTAAGTTCTGTTACTATATATTTTTTGCAGATTAGATTAGGTAGGCTGATCCATTTAATATTAGCTTTAATTATATACTTGACTATAAAGTTTAAAATTACAGGTGTTTTGTATATTACTAGCATTGGAATTGCTGATAATCCTACTTCTAATGCAGCTGTACCTGAAGTAACACATGCGACATGTGCTTTGCTCAATGCTATTTCCTTGTCATAATAAGGTAAAATAGTTATCTTGAGTTTATGCTGCCATTCCTTGCAAATAGCCTCTAAATTAGATGGTGTTTGTGCTTTTATCACATATATTTGTATTTCTTTATTGGCAATATTTTGTTCTTGTAAATGATTTATAGCAGCTAACATTGGAATAAAGTTATTGTCTATTTCATTTTTTCTGCTACCAGGCATACAAAGAATATTAATTGATTCATCATTTTCAACATTTCGCAAAGCTTTTGGCTTCACCTTATCGAGTTCAGGGTGGCGTATAGCTTGATAGGGTACAGATTTTTTTTCAAAAAAAGCTGATTCATGAGGATATAGTGGCGCGATAAAGTTTGTGTACTGTTGAAGTGCTTTTATTCTGTTTTGTTTCCAACACCATACTTGTGGTGGAATATAATATAATATTTTCACATCGTATTGTTTTGCCCATTTGGCAATTTTTAGATTTAATCCTGGATAGTCTATAAGGATCAAAAGATCAGGTTGCTTTTCTTTTATATTATTGGTAATAGTTTTCCATGTCTCTCTTATAATCTTATATTTGCCTAATATTTACACAAAACCCATAAAATTGAGATTCTTACTATGTGTCCATAGCTTCATGCCTACTGCCTCTGCTTGGTCTCCAGCAATCCCTTCGAATATATAATCTTTATTATTTTCTTTCAGTTTTTTGATTAAATCTGCAGTATAATTATCTCCAGATGTATCTCCTGCTATTATGTTTATTAGTTTACTCATAATATAACCTTACCGTAGATGCTAATTATATATACTGCATGTTAGCTAAATAAATTTCTTAAAGCTATTTAGCAAATTTACTATTTTATAAACTACCATCATGACTTGATTTATTCAAATATTCAGATGTTTTATATTGCTACTTAGTTAATAGGTGCTATTTTTGACATTGATCACAGAAAAAAGTAGCTCTTTGTCCTTGAATAATTTTTTTTATAGTATTGCCACACACGTTACATTCTTCACCAGTTCTGCCATACACATTCAGTTTATTTTGAAAATAACCTGGCTTGCCATCAGAGCTCAAAAAATCCTTTAAAGTAGTGCCCCCACTTTCAATTGCAACGGTGAGTCTATCTTTACTAAATTCAACAATTCTTTTGGCTTCATCTACTGTTATAGAGCTAGCTGCTCTTTCAGGATGCACTCTAGCTAGAAATAATGTTTCACTTGCGTATATGTTGCCAATACCTACAACAATATTATGGTTCATTAATAACTGTTTTATATTAGTTTTGCGTTGTTTACATTTCTTTAATAAAAACTCGTGATTATATTCATCTGTTAAAGGCTCGACTCCAAGGTTCTTTATAAGAAAATGTTGCTGTGGGCATTCTTCTGTCCAATGTATTGAGCCAAATCTTCTAACATCATTATAGCGCAGGCAAACGCCATTTCCTAAGTTGATATCTACATGATCATGTTTTTCTGGTAAAACCTTTGATTTTAGTACATGTAGTCTTCCTGACATTCCTAGATGCATAATCATAGTGCCAGTTTCAAGTTTCATCAGAATATATTTTGCTCTTCTGCTTATATCCTGAATAGTCTGACCGCTAGTAATATTGCTAATTTGTTTTGGGATTGGCCATCTTAAACTAAAATTACGAACTTCGATGTTGCTAATAATCTGGTGTTTACTATGAGGGCTAATACCGCGGCATGTAGTTTCTACTTCTGGTAGTTCAGGCATGTTTACCTCCTTGCGCATTCATAAATTTAGGCATATTATGCCAAATTTATATTAGTAAGTTACATAATTTATTTGCGAAATTCAATAATTTCTGAGCAGGTAAATTTATGTGTTGGTAAGATTCTTAATCGAGGTGCTCTAATACTGAAAAGACAATTTTTAACATGGTTATTTACCTCTTTACTACAATCTTTTGTCACACTTTTGCTCGAAGAAATGCCACCCAAAATTTTGACTATTTCTTGATTATTGTTTTGTAATGCAATTTCTCTTGGGCTTTGTTGGCAAAAATTTTCCTCATCTTGAATCACTCCATTCTCAAGTAATATTTTTGTAATTTCTTTTAGTCCCATCGATGCTGCTAAGTACAATAGCGGTCTTTTGTACCCATAATTTTTGTTTGGATATGCTCCAAATTTTAAAAATAACTTAAGGATATCAGGTCTATCACATAATACTGCTTGGTCTAGCGCTGATTCACCATCATACCAGAACGAATTATCGGTATTTAAGTTTGGATTGGCGTTATTATGAAGTAAGAGTTCTGCTAATTTTGTATTGCCCATTGTAGTTGCTAGAAACAGTGCATATTGGCCATCTTGGTCTTGATGATTTACATCTGCTCCCATTTTTATTAGCAATTCAGCTGCTTGATAGTTGTTATAGTAAGCACAGACCATTAAGGGTGAGCAATTAAATTTATCCGTACTGTTTATATTTGCTTTAGCTGATATTAGTGCATTTAGTATTTCTATGTTAGCACTAATTGCAGCCATGGTCATAAGAGTATGACCATGCCATCTTATTTCAGGTGAAATTCCTCTATCTAGTAAATATTTTACTAGATCACTATTATTATTTTTAATAGCTTGAAAAAGACTAGGAACTAAAAGTTTGCTGTCGGTTACCTTCGCACTCAAATACTTTAACACATCTGTGTGATTATTTTGAGCAGAAAGATATAGATGGGTTACAAGATCATTCTCTTGAATACTCATCTTATTAAGCACAGTTTCGACAATATTTTTATTGCCAGATTGTACGGCTGCGTAGAGAATTTTCTCTATGTAATACTTATAGCTATTTTTAGTAATAACCGTAGGCATCAAAATTTTAAATATATCCTCTTTATTACATTGAGCGGCAAAATACAAAGCTTGTTGTCTTTTATAAGGCTGTTTTTTAAAAACACCAATATTGATAAGTTTTTTTACTGTTTTTATATTACCTGACTCTATATTTTCTAACAATTTTATACTTAAGTAATCTTTGCCACCCATTTCCGCAAGAGTTAAGAGTGAATTGTAATATAAGCTAGAAAATATACTTTTTGGTGATTTCAACGAGATCGCTCCTTTGTTTTGAATTTTTTTTAAGATTTAAAAATATCTACTCGTAAGATAAGTATCTCTTTTAATTTTGAGCAACGATATTCAAATAGCAGCTTGTATTCTAAGCGGAACAAAAATATTGTAAAGGGTTTTTTCTGTGAATTTTTGTTTGTATATTGATCTATAGGTTTCAGCTGTAGCTTAATTATTTTTTGAAAGCTATTTTTCTTTTAAATCGTAATAATCGTATAAAATTTATTTATTTTAAAACCAGGACTAGTATTGACATAAATTTATCATTCAGATCGCAATTAAGTTGTACTACTCATGAAAATTATTTCACTATAACATTGATGAATTTAAAAGAATCTGAATCCTTTTCTAACAAAATTTAGCATGCTCAAAACTATCAATGGCTATGTTATCAATCGTTGCATACTATATTCTTAATTGTTATTATAAAGACTGTTGAAATCAGGATTATAATTTATGTGGCATGGAATATTAGAAGCATCAACTTCGTTTGCAATATGGTCAGCTTTGGGCCTTTCTCACATAACCATCATTGGCGTTACAGTATTTTTACATAGATGTCAGGCACATCGCGCTTTAGAGTTAGCTCCAAGTGTAAGTCATTTCTTTCGTTTTTGGATGTGGTTAACCACAGGAATGATCACAAAAAATTGGGTGGCTGTTCACAGAAAACATCACGCTAAAGCTGAAACACAAGAGGATCCACATAGCCCTATAATCTTTGGCTTGAACCGGGTTCTTTGGAATGGTGTTGGTCTCTACAGACGTGAAGCAAAAAAGTCAGAAGTTATAAAAAAATATGGTCATGGCACTCCAAATGATTGGATTGAGAAAAATATTTACACTCCATTCCACAGGCATGGTGTTTTTCTTATGTTAGCCTTGAATATACTGTTTTTTGGTGGCCTTGGTTTTCTTGTTTGGGCAATACAAATGCTTTGGATTCCATTTTTTGCTGCTGGAGTTATTAACGGTGTTGGGCATTACTTTGGTTATCGTAATTTTGAGCTTAAGGATAACGCCCGCAATATAATACCCTTTGGTTTCCTAATAGGAGGCGAAGAGTTGCATAATAATCATCACGCATATGGGGCATCTGCCAAACTATCAGTAAAATGGTATGAGTTCGATTATGGTTGGTTCATTATAAAAACCCTATCTAGATTTGGATTGGCTAAAGTTAAGAGAACGATACCTGATTTAGAGGGCCCTCAAACTCTATCAACTCGTGGGCTAGTCGAGCATGTTCTCTATAATAAGATCCAGCTTTTTGAAAAATATTGTTCTAACGTGATAAAGCCTGTTTTTAAGGATAATAAAATAAAGCAGTATTTCCCAAGAGCGAAGAAGCTGCTAATAAAGGAAATGTCATCCATTTCAATTTCAGATACAAGGCTAATAGAAGACTTGCTTACAAAATGCGATAGTTTAAAAGTTGTTTATGAGTTTAGAAAAAATTTAGAAGACATATGTAAAACTAATAAGTCCAGTTTTGATGATATTTATGATTCATTACAATCTTGGTGTAGGAAAGCAGAAGCTACTGGAATTGATGAGCTTGAAAAGTTTGCGTACTGGTTGGAAGACCTTATCAATAGAACGAAACTAGCTACTTAGGTTTTTTTGTCCATTTACAATAGTTATAAATCTTACATTTATCACATTCAGGATTGCGCGCTTTGCAAACATATCTGCCATGTAGTATTAACCAGTGGTGAGCATCTAAAAGGAATTCTGTTGGCACTCTTTTTTCCAACTTTTGTTCCACAATCAATGTTGTTTTGCCTTTTGCCATACCTGTTCTATTAGCTACTCTGAATATATGTGTATCTATTGCTATCACGGGTTCTCCGTATGCTGTATTTAAAACAACATTGGCTGTTTTTCGTCCAACACCAGGTAACTTTACTAATTCATCTCTAGTTTTTGGTACTTCCCCAGCATACTTGTCTAGTATAATTTGACATGTTTTCAATATGTTTTTTGCTTTATTTCTATACAAGCCTATACTTTTTATATGCTTTATAAGTCCTTCTTCTCCAAGATCTAATATTTGCTTAGGTGTTTTAGCACATGCATAGAGGGTTTTGGTGGCTTTATTAACACTTATGTCTGTTGCTTGTGCTGATAACATTACTGCCACCAAAAGTTCAAAAGTAGAAGAATATTGAAGTTCGGTGGTTGGCTTCGGATTATTTGCTGCTAGTATTCTGAATATTTCTCTATAATCTGATTTAGTCACTCTTGAGAATCCTTTTTTGTTTTTACTCTTGCTAGTGCTGCATGAATAGCCCTTTTTCTTGATTGTACTATTTCAGCCTTTGTTTCACTTTTTGTTACCATCTTCTTTTTTATATGCTTGGCATTTTTTGACATCTCTAAATTTTTTATACGTAGATTCTTTTTGTCGTACCTGCTTTTTAGATGATTGCTTTGTAATTCCCTTTTTATTTGTTTTGTACTTATACAATCAACAGGACAAGCCGGTATACATAAATCACAACCACTGCACTCAGATATTATTACGCTATGCATACTTTTAGCACTACCTATGATGGCATCAACAGGGCAAGCTTGGATGCATTTAGTGCAGCCAATACATATATCCTCATCTATGATAGCTATGGAGGGACTTTTATACTCTCTTTTTACTTTTTCTATATATTTTTTATATGGCTTTTTTGTGATTTCACTGATTTTAATCAGCGTTTCAACACCGCCTGGCTGGCATTTATCGATAGATTCATCTTTTTTTGTGATTGCACTTGCATAGTCGCGACAGCTAGGGTACGTACACAAGCGACATTGAGTTTGCGGTAATATATTATTAATTTTTTCTCTTAGGATAATATCATTCATCTGCTGTTGTTATGTTTTTTTAGGAATGTCTTTTATGTCTATTCTTTCTAAGATATGGGAATATTTATTAATTTTGTGTGAGACTAAGTAGCTATTCACGCTATCCCAACTAAAGCTTTCTACATTAAGAAAAGCCATACTTTTTTTTGCTGTAACTGGTAATATTGGTGAAAGATATATGATAATTATTCGATACAAGTTTATTGCAGTACTACATATTTCGTGAACATGTTCTAAATTTTGTGGTTCTTTTATTTTTTTCCATGGTTCTGCTTGAGCAATATATTGATTAGCGAGATCTGCTAGTTGCATTACTCTAGTTGTTGCGAGATTATACTTTCTTGCTTTATAGTAATTTATTATTGTTTTTTTTGAGCTACTAAGCTCATCTATGATCTGAATGTTATCTAGTTTTGTAGCTAGTTTTCCATCAAATTTCTTGTTTATAAAGCCTGCTGTTCTACTTGCGATATTAATAACTTTTCCTATAAGGTCAGAATTAATTTTGGTTACAAATTCCTCCCAGTTTAAGTCTAAGTCATCAACATTGTCAGAAAGTCTAGTAGCAAGGTAATACCTGAAGAACTCTGGATTAAGTTTATCTAAATATTCTCTTGCAGTTATAAAAGTGCCTCTAGATTTAGACATTTTTTCACCATTCACAGTAAGGAATCCATGTGCAAAAATAGACGTTGGTGTTTTGTAGTTTGATGCTTTGAGCATTGCAGGCCAAAATAAGCCATGGAAGTATGTAATATCTTTACCAATAAAGTGATAAATTTCAGTTTTTGCTTTTGGGTCTGTAAAATCAGAATAAGTAATGTTTACATTTTTAAGAGAATAGTTTTTTAGTGAGCCAAAGTATCCAATTGGAGCATCAAGCCAAACATAAAAATACTTATCATCTGTTCCTGGGATTTTGAAGCCAAAATATGGAGCATCTCGAGAAATATCCCAATCTCTTAATGAAGTACCTAGCCACTCTTGTAGTTTATTTTTAACAGCAGGCTGCAGTGTCTCGGTGTTTAGCCACTCAGATAAAAAGCTCTGCATTTCATTTAGTTTAAAAAAATAATGCTCAGATTTTTTAATTACGGGTGTCGTATTTGATAAGATAGAGTAGGGATTAAGTAAATCTGTTGTATTATAACTTGCTCCACATACCTCACAGTTATCACCGTACTGATCATGTGCGCCGCATTTAGGGCAAGTTCCTTTGATAAATCTATCAGGTAAAAACATTTCTTTTTCCTGATCATAAGACTGATCTATATTTTTTTTGTAGATATAGCCGTTATCGTTTAATTTCTGGTATACATCATAGACAATTTCTTTATTAACATCGTTATGGGTATTATCGTAATAATCATAATCTACCAGGAAATCCCTTGAATCTTGTTCATGTTGCTTATGAACTTTGGATATCATTTCTTCTGGTGAAATACCAAGCTTATCTGCGCTTAGCATAATGGGAGTACCATGCGCATCATCTCCAGAAATAAAAATGCACGTAGTATTTCCCAGACGTAGTGCTCTCACCCAAATGTCAGCTTGTATTTGTTCTACAAGATGACCTAAATGTAGGGGCCCATTGGCATATACGAGAGCTGTAGTTACTAATATTTTTGGTGCCATAATTTATTACAATTATCTATTTAGTTTCAGTTCCATTTTCATTTGGATCTTTAGGTATGTCCTTGTGACAATATGGACTTAGTGTATATAGAACTTGGCCAAATACTTTACTTCTGTCAATTTTATCTATTATCACCGTACAGCCACCATTTAATTTTAGCATATTAATATTTTCTAAAAGTAAGGGTAGGTTCCTCTCCCATATTTTTAAATCAACAGTATTACTATGTATCTCATCAAATAGTTGTACAGAGTGAGCTGGTGGCCACACTGCTTCTTGTCCTGGTAATAGAGTATAAGTGATAGTTCCCATAGCATCTTTATATTCTAGATCAGTTTCATTGTTTACAAATACGTACTGAACATCAGTTTCTGTTTTGTTTATAATAGTGATAGTATGCTTAGGTAAGGCATAGACGAAGCTTACTAAGCTAATACTAAAAATTGTTTTAATTAAATCTCTAATTTTCATTAAAATCTCCAAGTTTTGCCCCAGTAATCTGTTGTTGTAATTAACATTATCACCAGTGCCTAAAGTTCAATTTTTGTGTTAAGAAGTTTTTTTAACTTCGTGGTTGTCTGATTCAGTGCAATATTTGTTTAAATCTAGGGTTTTCTTACTATTGTCATCAATTCGGAAGTTTATTAAGCAACTTTCATTGAAATAAGGTGCCACTGTCTGTATGGTTTGTAGCACATCATCTTCACAACTAGGTTTAATGGTTAAACAAAATTTTTGGTTTTGTTGTATTGATTCTTCCTCAAATTTATCAGGTATAATATACTTTTCATTTTCGTTTATTGTAACCTTAGCAACAACATTGCCCTTGCAAGTGCTTTCTATATTTAGTTCTAGACTACAGTTTGTGTCATTCTTGACTAGAGGACCAACACTTGCGTGTGTTACTGTTGCTAATACTAGAACAGCAATGGTAATAAATATTTTTGATTTTGTTATATTGGCGCACATGTTGACATACCTTAACTATTAATGAAAATTATGATAACATCAGCATATTATTATGGCAAGTTACTATTATTATGGTATTTGATCAGGTAAAGATTCTATGTCTCTCTATACAATGTTAAAAGGATTTAAATATGGCTATTGGTCTTACAGGTGAAGGTTCACTAATTTCAGAGCTATTAATGCTTATAAATTCAATTAAGCTGGGGTCAGTTGATGTTGCTTGGATCCTAGCCTTACTTTGGGTTATTCAAATTTTTAATTCTTTAGTTGGGGGTGCATTGTGTGTATTAGGCATAATACCAAGAAATCCACTTGCTATGTTCGGTATATTCTTTTCTCCTTTTTTACATGCAAGTTTTAGTCATCTTTTTTTTAATTCTGTCCCTCTGTTTTTATTGTTGACTTTTATGCTAACGTTTGGTGTGCATGTTGCGGTTTGTGCAAGCTTAATGATAACTTTCTTTAGTGGTTTAGCTACCTGGATATTTGGGCGTAAAGCTATACATGTCGGGGCAAGTGGAATTATTATGGGTTATATGGGGTTCATACTTTATAGTGGATATTATGGTAATAATATATCGGCGATACTTGTTGCCATAGTCAGTTTTTATTACTTAGGAAGTATATTATTTTCCTTAATCCCAACAGATGCAAGTACATCTTGGGAGGCGCATGTTTTTGGGTTTTTGGCTGGTATTTTCTCTGCACATTATGGTTGCCTCCCATTATTTGAGCTAATGACATATTATCTTTTAAATGTTGAAATAACTTAACTTTTTGTTGGTGATATTGTTTCTTAGTAACTGATATGTTATATTTTTCATTGTGTTGCGTCCAGTCTCGGAGTTTTTGATGGATTTGCTTAGAAATATTGTAAATATAGCTTTATTAAACTTTTTCAAAGAAAATTTTGCTCAAGAATTACATATAGAAAATGAAAAAATAAAAGTTGTAGAAGCTAATAATTCAGCTACTGTTACTATAAGTCTGAAATTCAACTTAGGCGATTACACAGATAAACTTAAAACATTTATTGTAGACTCCATTAAGAAAAATAATATTGCAAAAATGGTACAAGTTGATATTAATACTGCTGTTAATTCTCATAAACTAGAAAATCATGTTCAAGGAAAACCTACGATAAAAAATATAATAGCAATTTCTTCTGCTAAGGGTGGTGTTGGAAAATCTACTATGACAGCAAATTTAGCTCTAGCTATGCATAATCTCGGCGCAAAAGTTGGTTTGATTGATGCCGATATACACGGCCCAAGCCAGCCTATGATGCTTGGTGTAACACCTAATGATTTGAAGAAGCGTAAAGATGGTTTAAGCCCTGTGAATAAGCATGGTATTGATACAGCCTCTATAAGCTACTTTATGACTAAGGATGATCCTATAGTTTGGCGAGGACCAATGGTTAGTAGAGCTCTCGAGCAGTTAATTAATGATTTATCGTGGCCTGAACTAGACTATGTTTTTATAGATATGCCTCCTGGTACTGGAGATATTGCTCTTACTTTAGTAAAGAAGTTACCATTAACTGCTGCCGTTATTGTGACTACACCGCAAGATGTTGCCTGCTTAGACGCCAAGAAATCCTTACAGATGTATGCAAAAACAAATACTCCTGTTCTAGGTATAATCGAAAACATGTCATACCATATTTGTGAGAATTGTGGTGAGCAAAGTAATATTTTTGGTGAAGGTGGTGGTAATGATCTAGCTAACTTTGGTAAAGTACCATTCTTAGGCCAGGTTCCTTTGCAGCGAATTATAAGAGAAGCAGCTGATGTTGGGCGACCAATATTTTTAGATAACGAAGAATTAAAAGCAATTTATGAAAAAATTAGTTTAAGAATTGCTATGCAACTTTCTTTACGACCGCTTGATTATATGAGAAACTTTCCTAAGGTAATATCTGAATAGATATTAAAAAATTATTTATATTAGGGGTTAATTATGAGTATAAAATCTGATGTTTGGATTACGGAAATGTCCCAAAGACATGATATGATTAAGCCATTTGTGCCATCTCAGGTTAAATCTGACGGGGCTAGAAAAAAAATATCATATGGTGTTTCAAGTTACGGTTATGATGTTAGATGTGCGAATGAGTTCATGATTTTTCATAATGGAAATTCAACTATTGTAGACCCTAAAAACTTTGATAAATCTAGCTTCATCAAAAAAACTACAGATGTTTGTGTTATACCTCCTAATTCTTTTGCATTAGCGCGAACTGTTGAATATTTTAAAATTCCTCGGAATATCTTGACAATTTGTCTTGGTAAGTCAACTTATGCTAGGTGTGGCATTATTGTGAATGTGACTCCACTTGAGCCCGAATGGGAGGGTCACGTCACACTAGAGTTTTCAAATACAACTCCTTTGCCAGCGGTTATCTATGCCGGAGAGGGAGTCGCTCAGTTTATTTTGTTAGAGTCTGATCAAGTGTGCCAAACATCATAAAAGGATATAAATGGTAAATATCAAGGTCAAGTTGGTGTAACATTGCC
>JAYYZF010000015.1:0-9004 GCA_036340215.1 Pseudomonadota bacterium
TCGTAAGTCAAAGTACCAGATCTTGAAACTATACCAACACTACCTGGCTTATGAATATATCCTGGCATTATACCTATCTTACATTCACCCGGTGTTATTATTCCTGGGCAATTAGGTCCTATTAACCTTGAGCTTGATGAAGCAAGGTATTTTTTTACTACAAGCATATCAGCAACTGGAATACCCTCAGTTATACATACGATTAATTTAATACCAGCCTCTGCTGCCTCTATTATAGAATCACGACAAAATGCAGCTGGCACAAAAATAACAGAAGCATCGGCACCTGTTACTTCAGCCGCTTCCGCAACACTATTAAATACCGGTCTATCTAAATGAGTCATCCCACCTTTACCTGGCGTTACACCACCAACAATATTAGTACCATATGCTATTGCCTGTTCCGAGTGCATTGTCCCCTGACTACCTGTAAAGCCCTGACAGATAACTTTTGTACTTTTATTAACTAATATACTCATTTTAATTCACCTTTTGCTGCTGCAACCACTTTCTCGGCGGCCTTATCGAAACTATCAGCGGCTATTATATTTAAGCCACTTGTAGCTAGTTTTTGACGTCCTAACTCTGCATTATTTCCCTCTAATCTTACAACAACAGGGACCTCAATACCCACTTCGGCAATTGCTCCAATTATACCATCAGCAATTAGATCACATCGAACAATCCCACCAAATATATTTACTAATACAGCTTTAACTTTATTATCAGATAATATTATTTTGAAGGCCTCAGCAACCCTTTCTTTAGTTGCGCCACCACCAACATCTAAGAAGTTTGCAGGCTCACCACCATATAGTTTAATTATATCCATTGTTGCCATTGCTAATCCAGCACCGTTTACCATACAGCCTATCTGGCCATCAAGCGAGATATAACTTAGCTCCGATTGGTGTGCATGGTTTTCGCGCTCATCCTCCTGAGAGGCATCCCTCATATCACGTAACTTTGGTTGTCTATACAGGGCATTGTCATCAATGTTTATTTTTGCATCCAAACAAACTAAATCACCACTTGAATTTATAACCAAGGGGTTTATTTCAATTAAGCTAATATCATATTCTACTATGGCTCGGTATAAGTTATGTAGAATCGAACTCAACTGTTTAGCTTGTTTATTACTCAATTCTAAAGCTTGGGCAACTTTTCTTACCTGATGAGATAGAACTCCAACTAAAGGATTAATGGCACATTTAACAATCTTCTCAGGGGTATCATGAGCTACTTTTTCGATATCCATACCGCCTTCTTGAGACGCCATAAATACAACACTCTGACTTGCCCTATCGATTACAGCACCTAGATACAACTCCTTTTCTATATCACATGGGGACTCTATGAGAAGTTGGTTAACAGGCTGCCCATTAGCATCAGTCTGAAATGTTACCAAACGAGTTCCGATTAAGTCGTTTACTGTTTTTATTAAGTCACTTTTAGTGTTTACTAAGCGAACTCCACCAGCTTTCCCACGACCACCCGCATGAACCTGTGCCTTTACAACAACCGTTTCTGATCCTAAGTTAGCATAAGCACTCAAAGCCTGCTCTACATCAGTTATAACCTCATAGCTTGGCACATTTATACCAAATTCATGTAATAAATTTTTTGCTTGATATTCATGTAAATTCATATATATTCCTTATTTTTAAATATTTAGTAGAAGCCTTGCTGGATCCTCTAGCATCTCTTTTATAGTTACTAAGAATCTTACAGATGTTGCACCATCAATTATTCTGTGGTCATATGACAAGGCTAAATACATCATGGGTCTTATAACTACTTCATCACCAACAACAACTGGCCTCTTGACAATATTGTGCATACCTAAAATTGCGCTTTGTGGTGGATTTAAGATAGGTGTAGAAAGCATTGACCCAAAAGTACCACCATTAGTAATAGTAAATGTTCCCCCGGTCATCTCTTCAAGAGATAATTTACCATCTCTAGCCTTACCAGCAAAATTAATTATCTGTTTCTCTATTTCAGCCATACTTAGTGATTCAGAGTTCCTAATAATAGGCACTACTAAGCCTCTATCTGATGATACCGCTAAACCAATATCGAAGAAGTTATTATAGACTATATCACTTCCATCAATGGCAGCATTTACTTCAGGAAACTTTTTTAAAGCTGCAATGGAAGCTTTTACAAAAAAAGACATAAAACCTAGTTTTGTATCATGTGTATCTTTAAATAAATCTTTGTACTTAGATCGCAAGGACATGACAGCATGCATATCTACTTCGTTAAATGTGGTAAGTATAGCTGCTTGCTGTTGGGCATCCAGAAGTCGTTCTGCAATACGCTGACGTAGTCTACTCATAGGAACACGTTCTTGATAACGTGATCCAGCTGAAACTACATCAGTTTCCTGCGATGTATTAGAATCAGGCTTAGCGCTAGTCTTGGTAAGAGACTCTTTTACATCCTCAGGGGTTAAGCGGCCACCTTTGCCAGTCCCTTTGATCTCAGAACCATCAATATTATGCTCGGTTAATAGCTTTCTTACTGCTGGACTATGGTGACTAGTATCAGATTCTGTTGTGCTAGGGATATTGTTTATCTCATCTACGCTAGAATTATCTGCAGGTGTTGATGCAGCGCTAGGTGACTCCTCTTTTGCATCAGTATCAATAACTGCAAGTTTTTGATCTGTTACAACCACATCGCCTTCTTTTTGTAGTATTTCAGTAAGTACGCCACTGCTAGATGCAGGGACCTCTAACATTATTTTATCAGTCTCAAGATCTAATATACTCTCACCACTAGTAACGAAATCCCCAACTTTTTTATGCCAAGCGGCAATCGTAGCATCACTGACTGACTCAGGTAACTCTGGAACTTTAATCTCAACTGTCATTATTTCCCTCATGAGAATTTAGCGCTAATCCTAACGCTTGATCAACTAAATCCTGCTGCTGTTTCTTATGTAAACTAGGATAACCAGCTGCAGGTGCCGCAGAAAATTCACGTCCAGCATAAACTAAAGAAGCACCTCGTTGCAAGCACCTTTCAATAGAACTTTTTATGATAAACCAAGCACCTTGGTTTTGTGGCTCCTCTTGACACCAAACAAATGTCTTAACCTTTTTATATCTGGATAGTATCAATGATAAAACATCTTCTGGGAAAGGATATAATTGCTCTACCCTTATAATAGCTATCTCAGATAAACTCGAATTCAGAGAACTTTCTGATTCAAGTTCATCTTGAAGTTTACGTCTCCTAGCGATTAGATCATAATAAACTTTACCAGAGCAGAGAACAACTCTTCTTACTTTTGCTGGTTTTACATTATCATGATCAGGTAAAACCACCTCAAAACGCCCTTTTTTAAGATCTGCCAGTTGGGATATCGCCTCTGGATGCCTCAATAAACTTTTAGGTGTAAGAACTATTAGAGGTCTTCTAAAGTCTCGCATCATTTGTCTCAGAAGCAAATGGAACATTTGTGCTGGGGTAGTTGGAACGCAAACTTGCATATTGTTTTGTGCGGATAATTGTAAAAATCTCTCAAGTCGCGCCGATGAGTGCTCCGGCCCCATACCCTCATAACCATGTGGTAGTAGTAATACTAAACCAGACATTCTTTTCCATTTTTGACAGCCTGAACTTATAAACTGATCTATAATAACCTGAGCGCCATTTGCAAAGTCTCCAAATTGAGCCTCCCAAATATTAAGGCAATTTGGATTTGTAATGGAATAACCGTACTCGAAACCAAGAGGTGCAGTTTCTGATAAAACTGAATCATAAACGGCAAAGCTACCTTTATCGTTATACTCGTGAAATGGTGTGTAAGCTTCGCCAGTTTCTTGGTCATATAGAAATGTATGCCTGTGGGAAAAAGTACCACGCTTTGAATCTTGGCCAACTATTCTTACTTTGTAACCAATATCAAGTAATGAATAATACGCTAGGAGTTCAGCCATACCCCAGTTTAGAGGTAAATCTCCTAATCCCATTTTGGTGCGCTGCTTAATCATTCATGCAACTTGTCGTTGCATTGTAAGTCCTTCAGGAATATTAACGATCTGCTTCGCGAACTTTTTTAAATTAACAAGATTTATACCGGTGTCAACAACTTGATCCCAATCCTTGTCTTTGTACTTCTTCCATTGTAAGCGTCTTTGTTGTGTCTTAGTGTTTTTCTTACCAGCTATTAATGATAAGCCATCGTCCATTATTTCTTTTACGTTATTTTGTAGCTGTAGTACTTCCTCATCAGTGACTAATCCTTGCTCTTTTAAATAATTTACATACTGTACTCTAGTGGTTGGGTGATTCTTGATAACTTGATACATTTTTGGCAGTGTAGCAACCGGCTCATCCGCTTCATTATGGCCAAGCCTACGATAACAAACTATGTCAACTACCACATCTTTACCAAACTTCATTCTATAGTCTATTGCTATCTGTATACATCTCACAACTGCATCTGGCGAGTCACCATTAACGTGAAATATCGGCGCATTTACAGCTTTGGCAATACCGCTACAGTAGTCACTACTCATATAATCATCACTTGTGGCTGTGAATCCAACCTGATTATTAATTATTATGTGTAGTGATCCAGAAACATCAAAGGCAGGTGTTTTTGACATGTTAAAAGTTTCTGCAACAACTCCTTGACCTGCAACAGCTGCATCACCATGAATTATTACTGGTAGAACCGACGCTCTACTCTTACCTTCAATTACTGACAAATCTTGTCGAGCGCGAACAGAACCATTCACGACAGGAGCAATAAACTCTAAATGAGATGGGTTAAACATTAAGGTCAAATGGAGAGACTTGTCAGCTATATCAAGATCAGAGGAATATCCTAAGTGATATTTTACATCTCCTGATGTATTACCATAATCTGCTCTACCCTCAAATTCCTTAAAGATCTCTTCAGTTGCCATACCTAAGGTATTTAGCATGACATTTAATCTACCTCTATGCGCCATGCCTATAACAACATCGCTCAAATTGTGTTCAGTTACAGCATATTCTAAACCAATATTTAATCCTGGGATTACAGATTCCCCACCCTCAAGAGAAAATCTCTTCTGACCCACATATTTTACTGCGAAATATTGCTCTATGCCCTCAGCACGAGTTAAGTTTTCTAAAATCTTTACTTTGGTATCTTTGTCAGCAACTGCGTAAGGATTAACTTTTTCAACTTGAGAATAAAGCCAATTACGCTCACTAACATTTGAAAGGTGAGAAGTCTCTAAACTAGCATTACTACAATATGAAGCTTCTAAAAGAGATACTAGCTCACCAACTGTTGAGACTTTATCGTAAAATCCATATTCAGAAATATTAGTTGCGCTATCCTTGAAATCATGTGCCGATATGTCTAACAAAGAGCACTCGCTTTCATTAGTCTCTAAGGGGCTTATACTTGCGGTTAAATGTCCGAAATCGCGAAAAGCACTTATTAAACTTCTAACATTTCCTGCAGGAGTAATAGTTGTAGAATTACTAGGATTCTGTGAATTACTTTGTGCATATTCTTTGAATCTTGATCTAATTTCAGGATAATCTACCTCAAAGAAATTGTCCTTATTCTCGGTAAAATAATCACACCAAAATTGTGGCAAATCACTCTTGCCATTTAGATAATCTTCGTAAAGCTGAGCAAGGTAGTCATAACTTGCCGCTGCTAGAGGGCTTGTCTCGTTTTTACGTCCATATTCGCTTGCCATTTGGTCAATTCCTAAGTTTTTTATCCCTTATCTTAGCAATTGCGGCCCCAGGATTCAAACCTTTTGGACATACAGAGGCACAATTCATTATGGAACGACAACGATATAAGCTGTAAAGATCCTCTAACTCATCTAATCTCTCTTTTGAATGAACATCACGACTATCCATGAGGAATCTGGCAGCAGCAAGCAAACCTGCTGGACCTATAAATTTGTCTGGATTCCACCAGTATGAAGGACAAGCACTTGAGCAACATGCACATAAAATACACTCATAGAGGCCATCAAGTTTTTTTCTGTCTTCTGGAGACTGTAAAAGCTCCCTGTCTTTGGGAATATCTTTGCCTGGCTTTAAATAAGGATCAATCTTTTCGTACTGCTTGAAAAAGTTTGACAAATCAACGATTAAATCCCTTATTACAGGCATTCCTGGCAACGGTCTTAACACAACTTTATCAGGCAAGCTATCCAAAAGAGTTGTGCATGCGAGACCATTTTTTCCGTTTATGTTCATACCATCAGAGCCACAAACTCCACCACCACACGAGCGTCTAAAACTCAGTGTAGTATCTTGGGTTGCCTTTAATGATTCTAATGCATCTAACAACATTATACCTTGGCACTCTTCCTTTTTAATTGTATATTCTTGCATGTAAGGCTTTTTGTCTTTTTCTGGGTCATATCTGTATATTGAAATATTCATAACTACTTTCTCTCTTTTAATTCTAATGGCTCTACTTTTAATGGCTTCATATTAACAGCTCTATACTTCATTACGTGATCTTCAGAAAAATACAAGCTATGTTTATGCCAATTCTTATCATCGCGCTCGGTAAAATCTACCCTTGCATGTGCTCCCCTACTTTCTTTTCTAGTAGTTGCGCTATGTGCAGTAGCTTCAGCGTTAATTAGTAAATTTTCTAACTCTAAAGCCTCAACAAGCGCTGTATTAAAAACTTTAGAATGATCGTCTAACTGAACCTCGGAAAGCTCATCTCGTAACTCCTGCAGCTTTTCAACACCACTTTCCATCGTATCTTGTTTTCTGAAAACTCCAAAGTCTTCTTGCATAATTTTTTGCATTTTTGAACGCACTTCTGCTACTGAGCGAGTACCCTTGTGCGAACGCCAATAATCAAGCCTTTGCTGGGCATTATCTATTTCGTCTTTCGAAACATTAACATCATCAACACCCTGTTTTAACTGCTGCTCCATATGAATACCAGCAGCCCTACCAAAAACGACTATGTCTAAAAGAGAATTAGCGCCTAGGCGATTAGCACCATGCACAGAGACACAAGCAGCCTCACCAGCAGCATATAGCCCCTCAAGTATCTTATCATTACCACTTTCATCTAATGTTAAAACCTGACCGAATTTGTTGGTAGGTATGCCTCCCATAAGATAATGACATGTCGGAACAACTGGTATTGGATCCTTAGCAGGGTCAACTCCAGCAAACGTTTTTGAAATCTCTGTAATACCAGGCAATCTCTCTTTTAAAATCTTTTCACCAAGATGATCAAGCTTCAGCAACACATGGTCCTTTTGAGGTCCACACCCCCTTCCTTCTCTAATCTCAAGCATTGAGGAGCGAGACACTATGTCACGGCATGATAAATCTTTCATGTGCGGGGAATACCTCTCCATGTAACGCTCACCCTCAGAATTTAGAAGATAACCACCTTCACCACGTGTACCCTCGGTTATAAGAACACCAACACCAGCTATACCTGAAGGATGAAATTGCCACATTTCCATATCTTGCAATGGTACTCCAACTCTTGCAGCCATTGCAAGGCCGTCTCCCGTACAAGTGTAAGCGTTAGTTGTACTCTTGAATATCTTGCCTGCACCTCCAGTTGCAAGAACCGTAAGCTTTGCTTTAACGTATGCAATTTCTCCAGTAGCAATTTCAAGAGCAACCACTCCAACAATGGCACCTTTTGAGTTTTTAACTAGATCTATTGCAAACCATTCATTTAAAAATTTAGCTTGTTTTTCAACGTTCTTTTGGAAAAGAGTATGAAGCAAGGCATGCCCAGTTCTATCTGCAGCAGCACATGTTCGGTGGACGAGCTCCTTACCATATTCTCTGGTTTGACCACCAAAAGCACGCTGGTAAATATAGCCTTTATTATCTCTGCTAAATGGTAGCCCCATATGCTCTAGCTCAATAACAGTTTGTGGTGCCTGCTCACACATGTACTCAATAGCATCTTGGTCTCCGAGATAATCAGAGCCAACAACCGTATCGTACATATGCCAACGCCAATCATCACTACCGTCAGCATTACCAAGTGCAGCGTTCATTCCACCTTGAGCTGCAACTGTATGACTTCGAGTAGGATAAACTTTGGAGATTACTGCAACATTATAGTCGCTTTGTGCTAGTTGAAGAGAAGCTCTTAGGCCAGCACCGCCACCTCCAATTATTAACGCATCAAATTCAAGAACTCTTCTAGACATATACTACTAACCCCATAAAACTACAATACCAAAAACAAAATTTGCAAATAAAAGAGCAAGAACTAAAATTATTGCTAATCTATACAATACAACTGGCTTTAGATAATCTGTTATTACAGTCCAAAGACCAATCCAAGAATGAATAACAAAACTGACTAAAGCTATAGTACCTAAAACTTTCATGTACGGATTAAGTATAAAAACACGCCAGTCATTTAATAACGCTTGTGGGTATAAGGTCCAATAATATCTGACCGCTAAAGAGTAAACCAAAAAAACTATGGCGCTTATTCTTACCCATACCCAATCTTTGTAACCACTAGATGCCCAAGATAACAAATTTGACATATATAACCCTCTAAAAAAACATTCTAAATATCAGCAAAAAAGTTACTACAACCGCAAGAAATAAAGTTAACCAAGCTGATATTCTTGTGGAAGTAAGACTATGGTCATGGCTGAAATCGTGATAAAGATGCCTAACACCTGCAAGAATATGGCAGGACTGGCTAACATTAATTAAAAAGAAAATTATCTTAAACAAAATTACCTGGCTATATATTTCATAGTGGGCAAAAGTAGCTTCAGACCCTGTCACAAGGTATAACCAAAAAATTAGAAATGGCATACCAAAAAATACCGCTACACCAGATATTCTGTGCAATATAGATACTATTGCAGTTACTGGAAATTTTATTTGAAATAGATTTAAAAATACAGGTCTACTCATTTACAACCCCAAAAATAAAAGTTCACGTATGCGCATAAGCACTAGCCTACACAAATAATAGCACAACATAACTTTAAAATGATAGCAC
>JAYYZF010000016.1:0-3126 GCA_036340215.1 Pseudomonadota bacterium
GAGATCTCCCGATATAAAAAGATAGCAAGTTCAAAGAAAGATCTTGAAATAAGACATTTAATACACTTTGGCAAACTCATCATTGAGAAACATCACATGATTAAATTATCTCATTAGCGTACAGCCATTAATTTGTATTCAAGAAAATGATTTTTTGAATATTACTATTTTTAATTTTAGCTGACATAGCAGTTTGTATTTATTTTTCCAAAACAGTATCAGTAAATTAACTTTTTGAAAATAAATACCCTATTTTCTAAAAAATGTGCTATATCTTTAGTAATTATAAAACAAGAGAGCTACATGGCTTTACCAAGAATAATAAACTCAATAGAGTCTGATACTACTTGTAAATCAATTTTAATTGATAAAAGTATTACAAGTTTGGACGTTTATTTCTCAAAATTAGATTATGATAATTTAAGTCCCGAGTCTATGGGAGTGGTTCTTGCCCTGGGTGATGTTGGGGTCTTGAACAAAGCCTTACACTGTGCGCACAACGATGAGAAGCTCAGCTATAATGTTGATATGTGGGCTAAAGTTGAGTTTATTAAGCACTATATTAACCTTGCCTTAAATACTGTAACAGAAAGTCCTATTGCTGCTGATAGAGCTCATGTCTTTCAGGACGCTAAGTTTATAGTAACATTCTATAAATTAAATCCTATTTTATTTCCTAAAATTTTTGATTTAGCTCTATTTACAATATTAATAAGCAGTATAGCAAATTATGATAATTATCACTTTGCAAAATTGGAGCCAGAAGCAAAGTCTCTTTTTTATGAAATGTCTATACTTATTGGTGTTGAGAAGAAATACGCTCTAAATCTTATTTATTACAACGCCCCAGCATCACAAGTTTTAGTACAATATAGTTTTGGTGTTTTAGACTTGCTTTTTCAATTTCTTTACGACACGAGCTTTGAGAAACCACGTGTAACAGAATTCAGCTTAACGGTACAAAAGTTCTATTTAATATCTAATTTACCTCAAAAATATGAGCAATTACAAAGTCTAGTAGCTGCAGAAATCTTATACAAGGACAAGGATAAATTAAAGCAGCTTTTTCTATCGGCTGATGGTCTGAACTTTTTGTCTTTGCTTGAGAATATATATTCTCCCCCAAATTCACCTCCTGTAACTTTTTTAAAGTGGTTTCTCTTATTCTTTAAATTTAAACGTCAAAAAGAGATTGAGATAATTAAGTCTTTTTGTGAAGACCTTAGAGAGGATGAAGTAGTAACGCTTACTACTTATGACCCTAATAAATAAGCATTTTTTGCCGGGCTGTGCTATATATAAAGTATGTTTAATTATAGGAAAAAAAATGCCTAGAGATCATGTTTTGAATATATACGAAGAAGATGCTCGGGGCGTAATTGCAACTTTTGTATCAGATTTTATCTGGAAAATTATGACTAAAGATAAAGGCTTGCTTTTGCAAAGTGAGCAAAGATTTTTATTTTTTTTACAAGATCGTATTACCAATAACAAAAATATTAGTGACAATAATGAATTTAAAAAATACTTACAAGGTCAATCTTGTGACGACCTAGATCTACTCTATACTAGTATTAAGAATCATATGCTTGCTTCATTTGACCCTAATAATTATGACGTTATTTGCTATGAGGTCTTTATGTATACTGTTCAACATGAGTTAAATAGAGATCAAGCTTTTCGTAATTATGTTTCGAGTACTCCGGAGAAAAGGGAAATTAATTTTAATTTGTTAACTCCGGAGATTCTAGGGTTATATTTCGCCATTGCTGACAATGAAAGCTCAGATAATATGGCTCATTCAGCTTCTGAGCTATACATTAAAGAAATAGATGGCGAGTATAGCAAGCCATGTTTATCTGGTATATCTTTCTTAGTTGAGCAGAATTACTCTTTTCATCTAGATTACAGCCTTGAAGAAATGAAAGAGGTATTTAATTTGCCCTCGAGAGAAACTCTTGAAATAGATGCAAGTTATTTTAAGGATATTTCTGAATTAGAAGCTGGTGTAAGAAACAATTATATCCAGGAATATAATCTTAATACAGGCGATGATAGCAACCCTCGGCTATTAAAAAATATAATTTATTTCCCAGTTGTCCGCCCATTATATAACCAGTATTTTGACCTTATTTTTTATAGTCCTAAACTGTTAATAACTTTTTATGCCAACAATCGAGAAGAATGTAAAAATTTACTAAATAACAAAAGATTTTGTAAGCTCTATTTTTCTGTGGCGCAAAAACTTCATGGGGAAACATATTCAGATAGTCTTAGTAATTCAGAGAAAAGAGTTTTGCGCGAAATGGTATTTTATTTACTAAGAAATAATAATGAATCTTTTAAAAATTTTGCTGGCGAAGATCTAAGTTTTCTAGAATTCTTTCAGCAAGACTCTAAATTTTTAGAGCTTCTAGCTTGCTTTAATGAGCAACAAGTGCAATGTTTACATGCTATTGCATTTGGTGAAGATTGGAGTGCAGATAACTATGAAAAGCCATTTAGTCTTTGTTTAACCGAAATTTGTGATAAGTATAAATCAGAAGATGGCTTAAGTGATTTTGCCTTAGCTCTAGAAAAAAACATCCAAGAAAATGCTGGGAATATAATTGATTACAGAGATACTTTCCCTAATGATAATAAGCAAGCATTAAATGCATTAGATAAACTTGTTAGTTTGAGACAAGATCTAGATGTGGATTGCTTTAATCCCTTTGCTTTTTTTGCTCCAGCTCGGGAGCCAAGTCATAATTTAAAACAGTTTTGTCGCGATTTAAGTGAAGATATAAAGCCAAAGCTAAGAACAAATTAATTTAAAACAAATAAAACCGGCAAATTTTCTAAAATGTGCTATACATATATTAACTATTATTTATTGGGGGATAATTATATGACAATGAGAGAAATTAAGAATGAACTGATGTCCTTGAATGAAGATCATCTAGAGGCGTTATATCGTAATCTTAGTAGGCAAGACATAACTATTCTTGGAAAGCATTCAATACTGGCTACGAAGCCTAACCTTGATAAAGAAACAAAAATAGATCTCATGTCCAAAAATATTACTGAGCCGAGTGATTTTTGTAAAAAAATAAATGATTCTTTAAAAGATGTAAATGTTCGGCT
>JAYYZF010000017.1:0-2537 GCA_036340215.1 Pseudomonadota bacterium
TATGATAGAAATTTTATGATTAAAGAAATACTATCATCAAAAATATCATTTATTCCAATGGATAATAGTGAATTATTTAATTTTAGGGGAAGTTTAAAAGCAAAAATATCAATGGCTTATGGAACATTGGTTATTGCTAGTGATAATAAACAACACAGAAGAATAATAGAAAACAAAAAAAACGGTTTTCTATTTAATACTAAAGAAGATTTAAGCCAAATTATCAACCTAATAGAATCTGATAATGTTGCATCAAAAATAGCGATCGAGGGAAACAAAACTGTTGCAAATAATTATACAATGCAAGCTCATTCAAATAAATTAATAGATGTGGCGTCTAAGCTTATTTCATAAAATTTTAAATTTCTCTAGAGTAATCTGTTTCAAGAGGATTGGTTGGTTCAAATTTCACTGTTTTGCTTTTCTTACGTACCTTTTATGAAAATCTAATATGTGTTAAAGTGTTATTAATAATTAAGTCATGATTAACGTTAAATACTATAATCACAAATTTATTATATATTTTAAAGGAAAATTATGAGGAAGGTTATGGGTTGGGTTAAGAACTTAATTGTGATTATGATTGCAACGATTTTAAGCTTTGAAAGTTTTAGTTTTTTTGCAACAAAGCTTGAATTATTTTTAGTAAACGATACGCCGTCTGTATATGAGTCTGCTTCCAATGAAGATTACCCAGATATAAGATATGGACTCACTGAGCGAGAATCTTGGGGCGCTTGGCATGTTACAAATTCAACATTTAGACACTCTAAAAGTTGTTTTGATATAACTATGTCCTTCAATGAAGTTGGGGCACGGGATGATAGTTTCTCCAACCTTCCTGATTCTTCTTTACTTTTACTAGGTGATTCATTTGCTGAGGGATTTGGAGTTGATAAAAAGGAATCGTCTGAATACATTATTGAGGAGAAACTAGAGGTGCCGATTTTGAATTTCGGCACATCAGGTAGTTTTGGCCCGTTGCAGCAGTTGCTTATTTATCAACAATATAAAAAACTTCCACACCAAGGTTTAATTATTTATGTTCTTCCACATAACGATTTCACAGATAATGATCAAGAGTTTTGGAAAAATATTGACCGGACTCGTTATCGCCCATACTTTAGTTTGGAGAGTAATCCATTGATACCCTATTACTTCACAGAAGCTGTACCACGAGATAACTTTTTAAGCACACAATACTACGGAGCGATTAAGCAGCTAATAAAGGATTATTTTTGGTCATCAAATGCCTTACGTACAGTTTCAATGTTGCTTCAAGGCGATGCTAATTATACTTTAGTCTCTAAAAATAAAGAATCAATCATAAGTTACTTTTACGATGCTTCGAGTAAACAACAATTAAATCTAATATCAGCATATGAAGCAATCTTAGATATTGCGGATAATAAAAATGTTTTATTCGTTATTATTCCAAGCATCAACGATATTGCTCGGTGGAAAAGAGAGACAGATAGAGATCGGTATAAAGTATCCTATTGGTATCGATCCTTTGAAAATTTTCGGAGTAGAACCCAGCAAAAGGTAGAGATTTTAAATCTAATTGAACATCTACCTTCTAGAACAGACGAGTTGTTTTTTGACTGCGATGCACATTGGAGCCCACAGGGTAATGCTTGGGCCGCTGAGGTAGTTGTGAGGTTTATAATAAATAGAGATTTCTTTAGATTATAAAAACAATAGAGTACTAATAGAATAATAATCTTTATTAAAAGTTGCTGCTTTCACCTCTTATAATCTTCTGACCCTAAATTGGAGCGGGCGAAGGGATTCGAACCCTCGACTTCAACCTTGGCAAGGTTGCGCTCTACCCCTGAGCTACGCCCGCAATATTTTTTTGTAGTAACATGTTATAATAATAAAGTATAATGAAAAAATACTAGGGCTTATGTTAACCTCAAAACAGCTTATTAATCTTCTAAAAGAAAAAAAGTATGATTTTGAAGTTCATGAACACAATCCTCTTTTTACTGTTCAAGACTCTGTTGATTTTAGAGGAAAAATAGAGGGGGCTCATAGTAAAAATTTGTTTTTAAAAAATAAAAAAAAGAATTTCTATTTGTTATCATGCGAAGAAAATGATGAATTTAATTTGAAAAATATTTCTAAAGCACTTAATTTAGGAAATGTATCTTTTGCAAAAAAGGAATATCTTGAGCAATATCTTGGTATAAAACCTGGATCTGTATCACCGTTTGCTTTGTTAAATGATAAACACAATGATGTGGTTTTCTTTTTAGAAAAAACTCTATACGAAGCTAAGCTTATTAATTTTCATCCACTTGTAAATACTCTTACAATAACAATGCAAACTCAAAACTTTATTAAATTTATGATTGAAAATAATAAAAAAATACATATTTTTTCTTCAACAGAAGGTGTAATTGTAAAAAAATATGAATAATAAAAATATAATAGATGTTAGTGAAATTGACTTTGAAAAGAACGTACTGGAAGAAAGTGTTAACAAGCTTGTTGTCGTAGATTTTTGGGCGCCTTGGTGTGGACCTTGTAAA
>JAYYZF010000018.1:0-28497 GCA_036340215.1 Pseudomonadota bacterium
AAGATCTGGTACTTTGACTTACGAGGCAGTTAATCAGACTACGAATTTAAATATTGGCCAGTCTACATGTATAGGTATTGGCGGTGATCCAATTCCAGGGACTAATTTCATTGATGCTTTAACTCTATTTGAAGAAGACCCAGCAACAGAAGTAATCGTAATGGTTGGAGAAATTGGCGGTACTGCTGAAGAGGAAGCAGCTGATTTTATAAAAACTAATATTTCTAAGCCAGTTGTTTCATACATTGCTGGAGTTACTGCACCTGCTGGAAAGAGAATGGGGCATGCTGGTGCAATTATTTCTGGTGGTAAAGGTACTGCTGCTGATAAATATGCTGCTCTAAATGCCGCTGGAGTTATGACAGTTGATTCTCCAACTATGATTGGTAAAGCTGTTGTTGAAGTTCTTGGCAATTAATTAAATAAGATTTATTTTTATATTGACAGTTACTAACGCTTGATTGATAATCAATATGTTTACATATTGGTTCTGGCGCAATGGGAAATACTAAAATATCTAGGCCTCCAGTTAACAATGCTAAGGTTAACACCTCAAGTATAGACAAATATCCCTCCAAAACACGTTTATCCATAACCTCTTGGATACAGTTATTCTGTATTTTTTCTTTATTTGCGTTTTTATTTTTCTTGTTGGGGTTACCATCAGGGTTTAGCCTTCTAGGTTTTTCTACTTTTTATGCAAAAATTATAACGTATAATATTGCAGCAACAATTTCTTACTACCTAGTTTTTGATTTTTACCCAGAGCTGCGGGTTACTGATGTAATGAAAAGGAAGGTTGCCATAATAAGCTTCTTATCGATAAGTATAATTTCATCACTTTTAACATATAGAGCATTTCTAATTTTATCTATTTATTTTGATGTGGCAAGTATACCTAATACGGTTTTACCTATTATCTTTTCCTTGATTAATATTTTTGTATGTAAAGTTGGTAATTGCTATTACAGACATGAATCAAATTATATTCCATTGCTACTTTCTCTCTTACTGCCTCTTGCAGGTATTATGCCTCTATTTATGAATTCTAATATTTCGTTATATATTTCATTTATCTTGTCATATGGCATCGTTAAAATAATAAGACAGCCAATTTTAAAATTTCTTGATAACGATTTACGAGAAATGAAAAAGTTTTACTCGAGTTGTAAGGCAAAAGTAAAAAATGAGATAACAAGTAGCTCTCGTGAGGAGATTGAGACTTATTTAAGTAATGATATAGCTAAGAATAATTATTTATCAGGTGTTTCAAATAAAGATGATATTAAGTACTTTATTCAGCTCGCAATAGATAAAGCTATAATTAGGCTTATGGTTGCAACTTTTGGTCAAGAGGCTGTAAAACAAGTTTTACTTCAAGGTGATAGGTATAGAAATAATAAAGTTAGGAATTTATATCTAAAATTATCAGATAATTTTAGAAGTTGGGTGGAGCTTGATAGTGTTAGGAATAAAATTAGGAATGGCCCAAAAGAATCATTTTTCCAAATTATCAGAGATTTTGACTTGGCGTCTACAAGGAGCTACTACTTAAAACAAAATTCTAGCCAAAATAGTATGGAGCTTAGTTATGCTCTAATTGTTTTAATTTTAGGATCCACAATAAATGTATTTTTCCCAATATCACTTATATCAGAAAACTACCTTGTAACGATAACACTGCTAACTATAATTGCATCTTGTGTAAATATGTCCTTAGTTTATGCAAGCCAATATTGGGCGGGCTATTCATTGGTTGAAGATGATAATATAGAGGACTCTTCTGCTATAATGAGAAAGGATGTTGAAGTAAAAAGTATTTTTGGTTTGCGTTATGAGCATAAGTCTATGAAGAATGATGAGATGTATGCTAGTTTAAGTTTTAATATATACTTTTTCACGATCATACTTTTGTCATTAGTTTTTCTTATGAAGTCCCAGCTTATGAGCATGTATTCATTAAGGTTAGATCATTTCATACCTTGGGCAGTATTCTGGCCGCAAATTTTAATATGTAGCTCTACAGTAATATTTACTTTAAGTGCCTTTTCTTCTAATTATTATATTAACCTTAATACTAGAATTATAGTGTTTGCAATCTTGCTGTATAGTGGCATAATTTTAAATATTTTCTGCCCGCAATTACTCTTCTTGTTTACGCTAAGCCCAAATATTGTTAACTATGTTTTTATGGCAGCATTCAGCACTTTGACAACCCATCTAATGATTTTAGTCGGTTATGATGAGCCTGTTTCAAGAGAGGGCTACACTTCAGGAGTTGGATCACCATGCCAGTTTAATTATAGTTCTAAAAATGATTCATTTGACAATACTGTATCTCATAACTTTGGTAGTTATACACCAACACCGTTGTTGGGACCAAGAAAGAAAAATACTAGATCTAAGAGCTTAGGTTCTGAGCCAAGTGGCTTAAAGCCGCTAATAGATAGCTGCTCAAGATAGAACCTACTAATTGTCGTACGGATTTTTAGTATTTTTAAAATATAACTTTATCGGATTTCCTTTTACATTAAGTTTTTGATAAAAAAACTTTACCAAATATCTTTTGTATTGGTTAGTTAACTTATCTGTTTGTTTTCCATGAATAATTATTGTAGGCGGGTTATTCCCTCCAGGGTGTGCAAGATGCATTTTACTAAATCTTCCAGAGGAGACACTTGGTGGGTTTTTTGATGTAGCAAGTCGCAAAATTTCTGTTAATTTTTTCGTAGAAAACTTCGTCATAGATGTATTATAAGCATTATAAATAGAGCGCCAGAGTAAATTAATGCCATGACCTGTTTTAGCTGAAATATTTATTATAATTGCGAAATACGCAAACTCTAGTTTCTCCTTGATTGCATCTGTGAATATCTTTAGTTCTTGTTTTGATAAAAGGTCACATTTATTTATGGCAATTATTAGAGATTTACCTTCATCTATTATAAAGTTTATAAGCTTCATATCTTGATCGGATATCATTTCATCTGCAGCGATAAGATAGACAACTACATTTGCATTTGTAATTGTATTAAGACTTCTTATTACAGAAAATTTTTCAATTTCACATTTTATTTTTGTTTTTCTGCGTATTCCTGCGGTATCTATTATAGTATAATCTCGTCCGTAGTGATGTAGATCGTGAGCAATACTATCGCGGGTTGTTCCCGCTTGTGCTGAGGTAATAACTTTTTTTGATCCTAGTAGTTTATTTGTTAATGTTGACTTACCAGTATTTGGTTTTCCTATTAATGCAAACACAACATTTTTGCCATCAGACAAGCTTGTTGTTTCAGCTATATTAAAGTCTCCTACTATTTGGTCTTTGAGTGATACTATATTTAAGTTATGCTCTGATGAAATAAGCATAGGTTCTCCCATGCCTAGTTCATGAAATTCTTCAGCTTTTAACTTGTTAATCTTAGTTTCAGACTTATTAGCAACTAGTAATACTTTTTTATTACATTTTCTGAGGTAGTTTGCAAAATAAAAATCGTCAGGGTTTATACCTGATTTTGCGTCTAGCACAAAGATGACAGTGTCTGCGTCATCAATGGCAATTTTTGTTTGTTCATTTAGTTTATCTTGTAGCTCGTTTTTATCTTCAATAAATCCGCCAGTGTCTACAAGTATGAACTCTTTTTCATTATGACACACTGTAGCAAAATTTCTATCACGGGTTACGCCGGCATAATCAGACACAATAGCAACTCTTTTTTTAACAATTTTATTAAATAATGTTGATTTGCCTACATTTGGTCTACCGACAATTGCAACAGTGTACTTTTCGTTATACATACTTTCTCTCTAAAGTATTGATGTTTTTTGTATTCTTAGCAAAATATATTTTCTAAATTAAAAATGATAGCCTTATGATATTATATCTAATTCAAGTTTAAGATCATTTTTTTCATAATATATTGCTTGCCCGCGGCTTTTAACACATACTTTTCTTAAGTTAGCAAGTGTTTGCTGCTATTTATTCGCAAATAACAACCTATTGCAGTCTATTACAAATAAAGCTAATACTCAAATATCTTGTGCTAAAATAGACAAAAATTTAAAAATTTAGCATAATAAGCATGTTATTCCTACTTTGGGGTTATTATGAGCAAGGTTAAAGTATTTGGTTATGCATCTGGTAATGCAGCAGAACAATCTGATTGTTGTATGGGCCCAATTGTAATGGAGTCTTCTCCATACTTGGATAGTAATCTTATAAGTTGGGTAGGTCACTTATTTCCACCAAATTCTGAACGAAAATTAGCAGCCTTATCAGGCATAAAAGTAATTTGTAATAAAATGGCCCAACATACCCACAATGCGGTAAAAGTAGGCTCTAAATTTGTAGTAATAGGTGGGGATCATTCCTCAGCAATAGGCACATGGAGCGGAGCAGCTTCAGCTGCTGGTGGCCCAATTGGGATGATTTGGGTCGATGCTCACATGGATAGTCATACCGATAAGTCTAGTATCACTAAGAACATACATGGAATGTGTCTTGCTGCGCTTCTGGGTGCTGGTTCTGTCGATCTAACTACCATCATGACCGCAGAACAAAAACTGGCACCACAGAATGTTGTTATAATAGGGGCAAGAAATTATGAGACTGAAGAAAAAGAATTATTAGAAAAGCTTGGAGTTCAGATCATATACATGCAAGAGGTTGAGGAAAATGGCTTGGCCAATTCTTTTCAAAAGGCACTAGCAATAGCTGCTGCTAATAAGAATGGTTTTGGAATAAGTATTGATGTTGATGCTTTTGACCCTATGTTTGCTCCAGCAACAGCTATAAAAACGTCACCGGGTATAAACCCTGGTGATTTAAACATAGAGTTAGCAGATTATGTTAGCGACCACGAGGGTTTCTTAGGTTTGGAAATAGCAGAGTTTTTCCCAAATTTAGATATAGAGCAGAAAACAGAGAAGACAATTGCCGCTATTATAAATAGCACATTTAGCTAATTACTTGCTGACGTAATTTACACTACTAAATTTCATATCGATGAGATTGCAGAGTTCATACTCGGTTTTCTCGTTACAGGAGTCCTTAGCCTTTTTATAGGAAAGCTTAGCCTTCTCTATTTCTTTTTCTTTCATTAAGGCATCTCCTGTTATAAGTGCTGATTCAGCACGGTAAATATCATTATTTTGTAGAATTTCTATTGCCTTTTTAGCTTGATTAAGCTCTATTAATATTCGAGCTAGTTTTAACTTTGCCATTGCCTGAATTTCTGTATTTGAATTATCTATTAACCAATAGAGCTCTTTAGTTGCCTCATCGTACTTCTTGTTATTCACATAGAATTTAACTAAATGAAATGTACTCATGGAGGTATATATAGAGCTAGGTTGTTGTATCTGTAAATCTTTAGTTTGCTTTATAGCTATATCGCCTTGTTCATGCAGCAAGTTTGGTACGATATTATAAAAAAGACTTGCTGCTTTTAGAGAGCTTTTTTGCTTATGTGAGTTCATATTCGTCACAGCAGCTATAGATATAATGATTATAGCTATTACGGCTGCCAAATAAAATTTGTTTTCTTTCCACCATATAAGTAATGCTTTTTCAGTATGGCTATCACTTTCATATACTTTCATACTTATCCCCAAAAATAGTATTTAAATGAGAAATCAAGTCAGTTCTACTTACTTGCTCCTGCTTCTGTTGTTTTAAGTTTTTAAGAGTCACACAATTCATTTCAATTTCTGTTCCACCTATTATTATTGCAATTAAGGCATTATTTGTGACGGCTTTTTTCAGCTTAGTTTTAATGTTGCTTTCTTGATGATCAAGTTGGCAAGTTACGTCAAATTTTTCTCTAATTTCGTGAGCTATAACATTTGCATAATCTCTCATACTTATATCAGTAGTTATTATATAGATACCGTTTTGAGCTTGACCAATCAAATTGCTAATTTCAAGTAATCTTTCCATACCTAGTGCGAAACCAAATGCTGGTGTCTCAACATTATTTGAAAGCTTAGCGACAAGTTTATCATATCTGCCACCAGCACAGACAGTTCCTTGTGCCCCCAGTTCAGTGGTAGTCCACTCGAATACTGTGCCATTATAGTAGTCTAAGCCACGGACCAAAAAAGGGTTTACTTCATATCTAATATTTAAGTTATCTAAGCCTTTTTTTAGCAGATTAAAGTGACTTGTTTCTTCTGCACATATGTAGCTTACAAGTTGAGGTGCATCCTTTAATAACTCTTTTATTATTGGGTTTTTACTATCAAGAAGCCGCAAGGGGTTATTTTCAAGTCTTTGTACTTCTGCTGGAGATAGTTCTTTTTTATGCTCTAAAAAGAATTTTACCAGATCAGTTTTATATCTTGTTCGGCAATCACTACTACCAAGACAGTTTATTTCAAGCTTAAGCTTATTTTTAAGGCCAAGGTTTTGCCATAAAATATCACAATAGCTTAACAGTTCTAATTCTACATTTACATTAGCTATACCATATACTTCCATGCCAAATTGGTGAAACTGTCTAGTTCTACCTTTTTGGGGGCGCTCATATCTGAACATTGGCCCTAAATACCAAACTTTTTGTCCAGGGCTGCGGAGTAGGCCTGCCTGAAGTAGGGCTCGGACACAACTAGCTGTTCCCTCCGGCCGAAGTGTTATACTATCCCCGTTTCTATCATCAAAGCTATACATCTCTTTATTAACAATATCAGTTTCTTGTCCTATAGATCTTTGAAAAAGTTTAGTATTTTCAAGAATAGGGGTGCGTAATTCGTTATAGCCAAATCTCAACGCCAGTTTTGCTAATATGTGTTCAAGCTTCTTCCACTTTCCTGATTCCTCTGGGAGAATGTCATGCATACCTCGTACACTGGAGATGTTATTTTTCATTTTTTATTCTCGCTTTCAATAATGTTATTAACGTTTTCTGTATCTTTGCTATGATTATCTGCTGGTTTTTTAAATTTCATAATATTTTCAATTATATAGCGCTTAATTGTCCCAAGTTTTTTTGCTGGGTCTAAAGAGTTAGAGCTTTTATTATTATGTTTATTAATGGTTATACAAGATTTTTTGTCATAGTATGTTTGAAAACTTTCATCAAATGTTTGTAGTATTTTATCACTATTAATAGATATTGCCTGACAGTATAATTTAATGTGTCCTTTGGTATAGGCAAGTAATTCTTTATCTAAAAAAATGTTATTTTCAATATCTTCAAGGTATTTCGAATTTACTTTTATTTGTGAAGCTAGGTCTTCTAATGAAATTCCCTGTTTCTCTCGAGATTTGCGGAGAGTATTTCCTATATTTTGTTTTAAATCTGACATAATATTTACTTTAATAAAAGTTAATTTTGGCATATTTTATTACGTATGCCAACTCTAATCCAAACAAAAACAGAGTTTTATGATTAGTTTTTAATAGTAGCAAGTCTATTTTTTATATCACCTGCAAGTTGGCCACATGCTGCGGCAATATCATCTCCTCTATTTTTTCTAACTGTCGTCTGAAAACCTTTTTTCTCAAGGATTGTTCTGAATATATCAATATTTTTAGAGCTTGATGGCTCATAATCAACATCAGGAATACTGTTATACGGAATCAAATTTATTTTACAATTGATAGATTTTAGAATTTTAGTTAACTCATGGGCATTTTCAATAGAGTCATTAACATTATTAATCATAATGTATTCTATCGTTATTTTTCTTTTTGGCTGTTTTTCAAAATAGCTTTGGCAGCATTTAATAAGTTTCTTGAGGTTATATTTTTTATTTATAGGGACTAGATTGTCTCTAAGTTTGTCATTTGGTGCATGTAAAGACACAGCAAGCGATACTGGGGATATTTCGCTTAATTTTTCCATTGCTGGTACAATGCCAGAGGTGCTTACCGTGACCCTATATTTGGATAGTCCATATGCGTGATCGTCCAACATCAGCGCAAGAGCTGGTGTTAAATTTTTCATATTCAATAGGGGTTCTCCCATGCCCATCATTACTATATTTGTTATTTTCCTTGTTGGCGCTATCGTTGCCAATCTTTCAGTTGCATATCGTAACTGACCAATAATTTCAGCTGTATTAAGATTATGGCTAAATCCTTGCATACCTGTTGCGCAAAATTTACATGCGAGCGCACATCCTGCTTGTGATGAAATACACAAAGTTCCTCTATTTTTCTCAGGAATAAAAACAGTTTCAACTTGGTTTTTTACATCTACTTTGAAGAGCCACTTAATAGTTCCATCCTTACTTATATGTTCAGCGCTACAATTCAATTCTGGTGTGATAAATTTATTCGCTAGATCTTCTCTTAGCTTTTTACTGATATTTGTCATATGATTGAAGTCTTTGACAAAATCTTGATGAAGCCACTTTATAACTTGTGTTGCCCTATAACTTGGGTAGCCTTGGGCAACAAAGTAATCTTTGAGCAAATCTAAACTGTAATTGTATATATTAAGTTTTGTTGTGGTCATTAATACTTACAAATATCAGCTTCTGTGAAGAAAAAATCTATTTCAATTTTAGCATTTTCAAGGCTATCTGAACCATGTACCGAGTTTGCTTCTATTGATTCTGCAAAATCTTTTCTTATTGTGCCATCTGCAGCATCCGCAGGATTTGTGGCTCCCATGATAGCTCGGTTACTGGCAACAGCGTCTTCACCCTCAAGGGCCATGACTAAGACTGGTCCAGATAACATATACTGAACTAAATCATTGTAAAATGGTCTGTCTTTGTGTACGGCATAAAAACCTTGTGCTTGCTCAGTTGAAAGATGTAACATACGCGCCGCTACTACTTTTAACCCTTTACTTTCAAAGCGGTCTATAATTTTACCTATAATACTTCGATTTACCGCATCAGGTTTAATTATAGACAATGTTTTTTCTATACTCATAATAGTTTCCTAAATCTTAAATTAAAAACAACCTCATATTATTGTAAAAGCAGAAAAAAGTCTAGTATGATTTTTGCTGAAAATTCTTTAAACATAATATTTTATACGAGTTCTCGGAGTTTTCTTACTGTTTCTATAGTCAAGTTTATGGCCCTTTCAATATCTACTTTTGAAGTATAATTACCGAGAGAGTATCTTATTGTGGCATTAGCTTGATCTCTTGTAAGGCCAATTTCATTTAGAACGTGTGAAATAGTTATTTCATGAGAGTTACATGCTGATCCAGATGAAAGTGCCATCTTACTACTGAGACAGTTGAGGAGCATATCACCTGGGATATTATTAAATGTGACGTTTAAATTATGAGGAACTCTTTTTCGGTCATGCCCATTAAACTGAACCTCTGGAATATTACTAAGACCTTGCCTTAATTCTTCAGAGAGCTTCCTAATGTGCTTGATATTCTCTGAGAAATTTTTATGAGCTAGCTCGTAAGCTGCTCCCATTCCTACTATTTGGTGAGTCGGTAGTGTGCCTGATCTTAGTTTTTGTTCTTGTCCTCCTCCATGTTGATTTGGAGTTAAGTGAACTTTAGGATTATTTCTTAAATAAAGGGCACCAATACCTTTAGGTCCATAGCACTTATGCGCAGATAGAGAAGCCATAGCAACTTTTGATTCCACTAGATTTAGGCGAGTTTTGCCAACTGATTGTGCTGCATCTAAATGGAGAAGAGCGCCATTTTGTTCTGCTACTTTGACAAGATCAGCAACGTCTTGAATAACTCCAATTTCATTATTAACATGACATACAGAAATAAGAGTAGTCTCTGGAGTTAAAGCAGATGCTAATTTTTTAGAGCTCAAAATTCCATGAGAATCAGGTTCTAAAAAAGTAATTTTAAAGTTTTTCTTTTCTAAATAACGACAAGCAGCAAGTGTTGCTGCATGCTCTGTTGTAAGTGTTATTATATGTTTGCCACTATGGGCATAAAAATCAGCAGAGCCTTTGATTGCTAAATTTATTGATTCGGTAGCTCCCGAAGTAAATATAATCTGTTCAGGTTCAGCTCCAACTGCATCTGAAACCTGTTTTCTGGCTATTTCTATTGCCTCTTTGGCCGTGTAGCCAAGGCTATTTTTACTTCCTGAATTTCCAAAGTTTGACCTTAAATATGGAATCATGGCGTCGACAACCTCCGGTGCTATAGGGGTAGTTGACATGTAATCCATGTAAATTATGTTACTATCGTTTTTATACATTCGTCTTCTTGTAAGTTCTTTTATCTATCTGGGTAAGTACGCCTCGTAAAATTTGCACTTGTGATGTTGTAAGTTCGTATTTGTGTAATATAACTTTTAGCTTCTGAGATATTTTTGTTGACCTCTTATCTTCAAGGTAATCTATATGGCGTAATGTTGAAATAATATGTGTGAACAATCTTTCTATTTCATCAGAACTAGCTCTGTCATCACATTTAGTTATTGTTTCTTTATTTGAGATATTGTTTGCACAAAAAATTTCGTAACAAATTAACTGCACAGCTGTAGCTAAATTTAATGAGCGATATTCATTTGAAGTAGGAATAATTATTTGTTCTTGACACTTTTGTAATTCCAAGTTTGAAAGTCCATGTTGCTCATTCCCGAATAATAATGCTACTTTCAGGCCAGAATTTAATGATTCATTGATTCTTAGAGCTGCTTCCTTTGGATTAAAAGTGGGAATTTTAATATTTCTTTGGCGAGCGCTTGTTGCTATAACTATTTGGCTTTCAGATAAGGCTATATCTAAATTTCTAGTGATAACTGCACTATCTAAGATATCAGTAGCCCCGCTTGCGCGAGCATAGGCGACTGTATCCAAAGATGTTTTGGGATTAACTAAAATTAAATCACGTAACCCCATAGTTTTCATAGCTCGTGCTGCTGCACCAATATTTCCGGGATGGCTAGTTTGGTTTAAGACAATTTTTATCGAGTTCAAGGGAGACTTTCCCATTATTTATCCTATAATTAACAACACATTAAGTCTGTCACATTCTATGTGAAATAGCAATTACTTAATAATAATATCAGATCTATCAATTCTAGTTAAACTTTGCTATATTAGCATCATTCGGAGATTATTATGAATTCAATGCTAAATGTTGCCCTTACTGCAGCTCGTTCAGCTGCAAAAATTATTTTAACTGGTCTTGATAGAATAGATTCTGTCAGAATTACTGAAAAAAGTAAAAATGACTTTGTCACATCTGTAGACAAAGCAGCAGAATCTGAAATTGTTGCAACTTTATCTGATGCTTATCCTGATCATTTGTTTCTATCTGAAGAACAGCATAATGAGACTAAACTCAATAAAAAAGATAAGTTCTGGATAATAGATCCATTGGATGGAACTACTAATTTTATTCATAGAATTCCTCACTTTGCTATATCAATTGCTTTCTACGCTGGAGGTGATATTGAGTGTTCTCTAGTATACGACCCAGTAAAAGATGAACTTTTTACAGCAGTTAGAGGCCAAGGTGCTCGTTGTAATCAGCATAGAATGAGGGTAACAAGCTGTAAGGAAATTAATAAATCCTTACTAGTTTCAGGTTTTCCTGCTCGGTCACCAGAGCTTCATCATGATTATGTGCTGATGATGGAGAAATGTTTAAAAAGTATCGCTGGTTTCCGTAGAAGTGGGTCTGCGGCTCTAGACTTAGCTTACGTTGCTGCTGGTCGCTATGATGGTTATATTGATACGGATCTTAAAGAGTGGGACGTTGCTGCAGGTAGCCTTTTAGTTCGAGAGTCAGGTGGCTACATAAGAGACTTCAAAGGGACTAATACAACATTACCTTGCCACAATATTATTGCCGCAAATCCTGGTCTATGGCCAGAGCTACAGCAGCTTATAATCAATAACTAAAATTATGGCATTGAGTCAATTGGTTTTTTAGCCTTAGTAAGTAGGGCGTTTCTATCAAGGCCAAGAACTACTGCCAAAGAGCCAGCTATATAAATTGAAGAATAAGTCCCTATGATTATTCCAGTTATTAAGGCTATAGAAAATCCTTGTAATACTTCGCCACCGTAGATAATCAAGGCTATAACCACAAGCGAGGTTAAGCCTGATGTCATTATTGTTCGAGAGAGAGTTTGATTTATGGATAGATTAACTACCTCTGCAGCGCTTATTTTTCTATGTTTTTTGAAATTTTCCCTGATTCTATCATAAACTACAATTGTATCATTGAGAGAATAACCTATTATTGTAAGAAGTGCGGCAAGAGAAATCAGATTGAATTCAAGTTGGAGTAAAGCAAATACCCCCATGATAAGAATTGGGTCATGTATCAAAGAAATAGCTGCACTTATTGCAAAACGGTATTCGAACCTAATGGCTATGTAAAACATAGTCAAAAGCATAGATACTATGAGTGCCATGAAGCCATTTATCATAAGAGCATGTCCAACTTGTGGCCCAATATATTCAACTTTATCAATGTTATACCCTGGCAAGATTTCGTTTAGTTTTATTTTTAGTTTTGCAGAGTGAGAGCTTAGTTCATTGCTAGCTGGTATTCTCACAAGAATTCTATCCGAGCTGCCATATGCTTGAATTACGATACCATTAAAGCCGTTACTTTCCATTGTTTCTCTTACAGTTGGTATCACTATTGGACTATCTTTCGATAATTCAACTTGAGTACCACCAGTGAAGTCAAGTCCAAGGTTAATACCGTATACAGCTGTTACAATTATAGATGCTATGAATAATAGGATAGAAAATGCCATGGCAAGCTTTCGTTGTCCCATAAAGTTTATATTAGATTTTTCTTTGAAAAATTCCATAAATAATCCTTAGTTAGATGCCAATAGAGAGTTTTGTTACGTTGCTACGATTTTTGTATATTAGTTCGATAATAGCACGTGTAAAATAGATACTTGTTAGCATTGATGCGATTAACCCAATTGTGAGTGTAATTGCAAATCCCTTTACTGAGCCAGAACCAAGGCTAAATAGTATCATAGCAACAATTAGAGTAGTAACATTAGCATCTACAATAGTAGTGAAAGCTCTATCATATCCGGCGTTAATACAGTCAAGGGGTGACATACCATTTCTTAACTCTTCCCTTATTCTTTCATTTATGAGGACGTTAGCATCTACTGCCATACCAACTGTAAGTACAATACCTGCAATTCCCGGAAGGGTTAGAGTTGCTCCGATGATTGAGAGTAATGCTACAATAAGAATAACATTGAAAATAAGTGCAATATTTGCAACTAAACCAAACAAGCGGTAGTAAGCAAGCATGAATACAACTACTAATAGGGAGCCAATTGCAACAGAAAGAATACCCTTGCTGATGTTGGCTTTTCCAAGACTTGGTCCTACAGTCATTTCTTGGACTATGTCAACTGGTGCCGCGAGAGATCCAGATCGAAGTAATAGTGCTAAATTTTCCGCTTCTTCCTGTGAGTAAAGTCCAGAAACTTCAAACGAGCTACCTAAAGCAGATCTAATAACAGCAGCACTTATTATACGTTCGTGTGGAATATGCTTAATCACAATTTTACCATCTATTTGCTGTTTTTTAATTTCTGTTTCAACATATACTACTGCTAGTCTATGTCCGATGTTTTTTCCAGTTATTTTATGAAACAAGCTTTCACCACCGCCACCTAGTTTTATAAAAACAGCGGGTCTTGCATCTTGCGTAACGGCTTGAGCAAATGTTACTGAGGCTCCGCTAAGAACGACTTGATTTTTTAGAAGTATAGGGCGTCCCTCGTAGTTGTACATCTTAGTACCGAGTGGAGCTCCATTTGTTTTTGCAGCATCTAGATCACTTTCATCGTCAACTAGGTGAAACCTTAACGTTGCTGTTTTTCCTAAAATCTCTTTTGCTCTGGTAGTATCTTGAATTCCAGGTAGATCAACGCTTATATTTTTTTCACCTTGTCTTTGCACTATTGCTTCACTAACACCAAGTTCATTTACTCTGTTATTAAGTGTAGTTATAGTTTTTTCTAAGGCGTAGTCAGTCATAGTTTGGATGTTAGAAGCATTTAGACTAGCGAGAATTGTGTTAGGAGATGCAGTACTCCTGCGAATTTTATAACCAGACAGAGCCTTTTTAGTTATTTTTTCTGCCTCTACTAGATCTTTTTCATCTCTAATTTTGATTACTATATCTTTTTGCTTTTCCTGGTATACTTTTTTGTAGCGAATTTTTTGATCACGCAGTTCTTGCATGAGAGTTTTCACATCACCATTAGTACGAGCCTTGATCAAGCTATTAGTGTCAACATCTAGGAGGAAATGCACTCCTCCTCTTAGATCTAAGCCGAGTTTCATAGGGTATGCTCCAAGCATTGTTAGCCATGTTGGAGTTCTTGGTGCAAGGTTTAGTGCAACGACTAGATTATCATCACTAACCTGGGAGTTTATTACATCTTTAGCTGTTATCTGTTGGTCAGTATCTTTAAATCTTATAATCAAGTTGTCATCTGACATACTTTGCGTAAATGTAAGATTTGCTGCTTCAAGTTTTTTATTTATTTCTTCAAGAGTAGGTTTGGCAATTTCCGCCTGATTCTTGGTTGAGACCATTATTGCTGGATCTTCACCGTATAAGTTTGGTAGGGCATATATAATTCCTAAAATGAAAATTATAGACATAGTCCAGTATTTGAGGGTTGTTGTTTTAACTTGCATAAATAGATACCTTTACTTGATATTAGCTTTTCACTTGTTCTATGGTGTTCTGAGGTAAAATTTTACTGATTGCGTTCTTGTCGACTGTCAAGAATACATTCTCAGCAATTTCAACGCTTAAGTATTGCTCATGGATATCTTTTACTGTTCCGATAATACCACAAGTTAACTTAATTTCGTTTTTTACTTTAAGACTATCAACTAGTTTTTTGTGGCGTTTATTGGCCTCAGTTTGTGGCCGGATAATCATGAAGTACACTAGGACAATGAATACTACTAACATTGGTAAGCTTGAAAGTGAGCCATTACTTGCTACTTCAGCAAAGTCAAAGTTTGCAGCTTGTGCTAATTCGGTCGCTAATATTATTGGAAAGTATTTAACATAACTGTTCATGAATAAAACCTCAGTTGTAAGCTAGATTAGAATCAGAATAGATAGTACCTTGTTCTATAGCTAAGCGCAATCTTGACATTAAATTTTGATAAAATGTCTGGTTGTGAATGGTGTTTAGCACTGAAGAAAGTATTTCATTTGATCTTTGAAGATGATGAAGATATGCGCGACTAAAGTTTTTGCACGTATAGCAACTACAATTTTCGTCAAGGGGCCTTAAATCATCTCTATAGCGCTGATTCTTAATCCTCACAACTCCATGGCTTGTGAATAAGTGACCGTTCCGGGCATTTCTACTTGGCATAACACAATCGAACATATCAATACCATTTCTTACTGCGAAGACTATGTCATCAGGTGTTCCTACCCCCATAAGATATCTAGGTTTATCGTTTGGCATTTTATAAGCAATATTTTCTAAAATATTTTGCATTTCATGTTTAGGCTCACCGACAGATAAGCCCCCAAGTGCATAGCCTTGAAAATTTAGTTTTTTTAGTTCTTCCATTGAGGTTGTTCTCAGATCTACATGCATGCCACCTTGGATAATGCCAAATAGAACATTTGAATCTGAAGTACTAAAAGCTTTTTTACTCTGCTCTGCCCATTTTAACGATAACTCCATAGATTTAGCTGCAGTATAATGATCAGCAGGGTACGGCGTACATTCGTCAAAGATCATGGCAATATTACTGCCTAATGCTTGTTGAATCTCCATAGCTTTTGCTGGGCCAAGAAATATTTTACTGCCGTCAATAGGTGAGCGAAACATAACGCCATCTGCAGTAATCTTTGCAATTTTCCCAAGACTAAATACTTGAAAGCCACCTGAATCGGTTAATATTGGTTTTTGCCAATGCATAAAATTATGTAGGCCGCCATGTGATTTTATTATTTCTGGGCCGGGCCTGAGCATAAGATGAAAAGTATTACCCAATAATATTTCAGCTCCAGTTTCGGCAATAGTTTGTGGTGTTAGGCCTTTTACAGTTGCTTTGGTCCCAACAGGCATAAACGCAGGTGTTTCAATCTTGCCATATCCTGGGAAAGATATTGTTCCTCTTCTTGCCTTATCGTTTGTTTTATGTAGCTTAAATTCCATTGTATTCTCTAGTTGTTATTCTATAAACATAGCATCGCCATAGCTAAAAAATCTATATTTTTCAGTGACAGAAGTTTTATAGGCTTGCATCATGAAGTCGTAGCCACCGAGAGCACAGACTAGCATTAATAGGGTTGATTTTGGTAAGTGAAAATTTGTGACAAGCGCATCTATAGTATTGAACTTATAGCCTGGAGTAATAAATAGGTTTGTTTTCCCAGTGGTTGCCACTACTCTTTTACCATCCCATGCCGATTCTAAGCTTCTAACGGCAGTAGTCCCGACCGCAATTACTCGTGCTCCTCTTTTCTTTGTTTCATACCATAAGTTTGCAACGTTTTCTGGAACTTCTATGTGTTCTGAATGCATAGTATGTTGAGTTATATCTTGTGTTCTTACGCTCTGAAAAGTGCCACTTCCAACGTGTAAAGTGATATATGCTATATTTACGCCTTTAGCTTTTATTATTTCTAATATTTCATTGTCAAAATGTAAGCCTGCAGTTGGTGCTGCTATAGCCCCAGGTTTTTTTGCATAAACTGTTTGATAACGGTTAATATCTTCCTCTGTATCTACTCTGTTCAAGTAGGGGGGGAGTGGCATATGGCCATGAGACATCAGGATTTCAATTATTGGCTTGGTACTTGTAATAATGAAGCGGTCGTCTTCTTTCCTGGTTAATTGAAGTTTTATTTCTGTGCCAATAATATTTAACTCTGTAGGTATCTTAAGTTTGCTATTTGCTTTAGCCATAACTAAAGCAGAGTTATCGTTGATAATTTCTTCGATTAAAAGAGTAACATTACCACCTGTATTTTTTTTGGTATATAGGCGTGCAGGTAAAACTTTAGTATTGTTTAGAACGAGCATATCTCCATTGTTTAGAAGTGAAACTAAGTCTTTGAAGTGACCATGAATTATAGATTTGGTTTTTTTGTTAAGTTGTAATAACCTTGATGAGTTCCGTTTGCTTAATGGTACTGTTGCTATTAGCTCTTGTGGTAGTTCATAATGAAAGTCATCGAGATTCATAAAAATATTGTTCCTGATTTGTCTGGGTTTTAATATTATAAAAAAAAGTCAAATATTGCTAGGTTTTTTATCTACATGTGCTCTGCTAGTCAGGTAGAGCGCAGTCTATTTCCTGGCAGTCAATGTTTGCAATCTTATAATAAATTTTGTTAGGATAGCATGTGTGCCGGGGTGGCGGAATTGGTAGACGCGCCGGATTCAAAATCCGGTGGTGGTAACACCGTGTCGGTTCGAGCCCGACCCTCGGTACCATCTTTAAGGTGGTTGCTCAGCTTTATATTCACGATTTTCTAGAAGAAAGACTTTTTCTTTTTTCTCTTCTTTGGCGAGCAGATTGTATTAACTTTTAAGATTATATCGTATAATTCGTCTAAGCAGTTAAGTAGCATTATAATTTTTATATCTAATTTGCTATTAGAGCTATTGTATAGGGCTTCATGAAGAGCACTATGACTTTTACTTGTCCATATCTTCCTATTCTTTAGAATTCTTCTAAGCTTTCTATCTAAGTCATGACATAGACTAGATATTATCACTTCGTGTTCGGCTGGAATGTTAATGTTAACTATTTCTGTTGATAGCTTTCTCAGTTGGTACATATTAGCAACAAGTTTCTCTGCTGTTGAGTGTATAGCTTGTTGTTGGCTTAGCATATCTTGGTCTGAAAAGAGAGTAATTTTACTATTTTTTACATTTTCTATATCAAGTAGAAGTTTGTTTAATGCTTTTTTAGTAACTTTATCTTCATCTTGCTCTATATTAGTAAAATTATTAATACTGTGACAAAAATAGTTATGACTTTTTCTTATCACATCAAAAAATATTTTTTCTAACTGTTTATTTTGTTTGTAAGGGCAAAAGATAAAATTAAATGATAGAGCTATAAGCACGCCACTTAAAACCTCAAAAGCCCTATCATAAGCAATTACATTTGCAGAATTGATTAAGCTCATCGTAATAACCATTATGGTACATGCCGGTATTAGCTGTAATGATTTAAAACGTTGATTTATTATTACTGCTAGCCAAAGCGAGAAAAAAACCACGAATAGTATTAACCAAAGAAATCCATCAGAAGCTATGGCATTCATTGACCAAAAACCTAATATTCCAATAAGTATTCCTATAACTGCCCCTAAAGCTCGATTAAAACCAGCTATTAAAGTACTCTCAAAACATTGACTGTCTTGGCAAGACTGCATAGTCAATAGAGTACTCATGACTGCCCATTGAGGGTTTTTATAGTGAAAGTACATGAATAAAGACGAGGTAAATGTTGCTGCAAAAGCTGTTTTTAGAGCATATCTATATTTCATTGAGAGAGGCCATGCTATTTTTCTAAGTTAATAATCTCAAAACGTCATTTATTGTAGCATGAATTGTAATTACTACCAAGAATATGATACTAAAAGTAGTTATTAGTTCTTGCCACATATAGCTTATTTCTTGGCCTTTAATAGCTTCATAAACTCTGAATAAAATATTTCCACCATCTAAACCAGGTAGAGGTAGTATATTTGCAAATGCGAGTAAAATGTTAAATATAGCAATTACTTCAAGAAATACTTTCAGGCTGCTATTAAGTGATGATATCGCTACGCCTACAAAGCCAATTGGTCCGGAGAGACTCGCCATTGGTATTATTCTTTGGATCAGTTTACTTAGAATTATAAAGTTGTATGATAACATCGTAACAGTAGAGTCAATACTAGCACTTAAAGATCCCAGTACGCTGTACTTCATATTCACGAGTTTATCTTTAGGCCATGGGCTATATTCTGGTTTTATTCCGAGGTAGCCAGCAATCTCCCAGCCGTCTTTGAGAGTCCAGCTAGTAGTGATTGGTACTATTTTTGTAATATTTGAAGAGTTAACCATTAATTTTATTTCTTTGTTAGCGAGATAATGCATGGCATCTGTGTAATCGCTAAAGTTTGTTATTTTAATATCGTTAATAGCGATTATTTTATCACCAATACTTAAAACCCCATCTGCAGGGCTATTAGGGATAATATCAGCGATTACAGCTGGTGTATTTGGTAAATATGGTTTAAAGCCAATACTTGCAATTGGATTAAACTTTAATGAATCTAAATGCCATTCTCTGATATCGAGTTTGTAACTGAATTTTTGCCCTTGCTTTTTGGTTTCAACCTCCAAGATATTATTACTACCTAGTTGGGATATTAAAATCAAACTAGCATCGCGCCATGATTTTGTGTCAATATCATTAATCTTAGTTATAAGTGAGTTTTCCTGTATTCCAGCATTACTGGCAATGCTGTCAGGTATAATATCAGCAATATAGGGCTTGACTTGATACAAGCCATTTAAGTAGAGAAAGAAGTAAATAACTAGTGCACAAATTATGTTAGCTATAGGGCCTGCAAGATAAACAACTATTTTTTGCCATAGAGGTTTAATATTAAAAGTTTGGTGATATTCTCTGGGCTTAACATCATCAACTTGAGAATTGAGTACTACTACATACCCACCAATTGGAAAAAGTCCAAGGCGCCAACTTGTGGCATTTTTGTCTGTTCTTTGCCAGATGGTTTTACCCAAACCAATAGAAAAAGTTTTTACTTTTATATTAAATATTTTTGCTGCGACATAATGCCCCAACTCGTGGATAAGAATTATGCAATGAATTGTGAGAATTATAACACAAAATACAAAAAGAGCCTTTAGCATATTTTTCCTGATTTTCCCTAATCAATAAACTCATATTATATAGGTGTTTTTTCAAAAGTAAATTAAGCTAGTGCAAATTTACTTTCTTACACTGCTCATTTTACTTACACAGTCACCAAGCTGCACATCATTTTGATATTCAAGAACATGATCTTTTCTAGTTAGTTCAGATTTTATACCTTTATACATTATATCTCTTGGGTTCTTCCCAGAGACATATGATATTTCGTCTAAGCAATCTGCATGCTTTTGATAATCATGTTTTAAATATTCAACCAGCTCTATTAACTTTTCATACTCAGCTGATCTTGTGCCTTTGTTTGGTGGTTTAACAGTAATAGCAGTAAAGCCTTGAGTTAAAGCGCTTCTTATAGCTATTGTTTGTTCTTCATACGTTCCACCGTAAATAACAATTGGGTCAAGTTGCATACTACTCGCAGATTTAGCAGCCATATAGCTAATATCTTTTTCCATTTGTTCAGAATCTTCAGCAACACTTACATAGCTAATCTTATTTGTAATTTTATTTTCGTTAAATCTATTTTCGTAATCATTTTTTCTGGTTGTTTCTTTATATTCATTAATAATAGTATCAGCGTCTCTTTTTGATATTTCTAGAAGGCGATCTAATGACTCTCTGCGTCTTAATTTTATTACAGGTGTAGGTGCATGTAAAACTGCATTTAGGAATGTGTTAGGTGCTGGTGGGGGAAACAGTTTTGGGTCTGGGGCTATGTGTCCGCCATGGGCGAAAGTAAGTGGAACTGTTGCTTTGGTATTTTCATTTAAAGATGAATACATATCGGTAATAAAAGAGTCGTCAGTATGAGTACTGTCTGAATATGAACTATCACTATCAGAATCACTAGAATAATTTCTATGGTGCCCCCTAAAATCTTTCATTTCTATGCCACCATATTCATCACCTGGTTGTCCATCATCACTTATAGACGCGTTTGATATCAGGTCATAATCTATTTCAGGTGATATTTTTTCATTTTTATTTCCAAACAAAAATGAAAGAACAGAATTAAGTAAACTAGTTTCATCTTTACCTTTTTTCCTAGCTCTTTTTTTCCGATCGATATTTTCATCATAACTTTGGCCAAGTTCTGTTTCATTATTCGGATATTCTCTTTCACCATCACTTTGTTCACTTTCTATTTCATGGGGATCATTGCGGGCATAATCACTTTGGTCAAGTTCTATTTCAATATGTAAATTTTCCCAGTCTATGGTGTTAACTATATCACCCTCAGATAAATGTATGGCGTTCCAAAGTTGATAAAATACTTCTTCATCACTTTGTTCTTCAGATAAAGCTTGATAAAATACTTCTTTATCACTTTGTTCTTCAGATAATTGAGTGGATTCAGCGTTAAGTTTTCGTGCGAAGATATTTTTTGATATAGCTATTAGATTACCAGCATTTATAATTTTATATTTAATTATATCTTCTTCACCATCGCCAGTATTATTTATCACTTCTGATAAAAACCCTGCTTTACTTAAAAAATTAAAATCAATAAAAGGTGAATATAATCCTAACCTATCTGAAATCTGCTGTAACTCTTTATTATCATTAGTATAAAGTTGTAAAATTTCAGCATTTAGAGAAGCAATTTTTTCCTTATATTTGTCTGAATTTACATCATGCAGCCTCTGTATTTCTGCTATTTTTTTGCTGTAGAATTCTTTATCCTTAGATTTAAAGGCTTGTTGCACTTCTTCAGATAATGTTGGTATAGGTGGTTTTATAGTTTCATCCATAGCTATAATGTGATCTTCATTTTTATCAGAAGTTGTGCTACTTACTTCTACGCTAAGATCAATGCCTCTAGCTTTTAGTCCTCGCTCTACTTCTTCATCACTAGGAATTTTGGTAATCAGATCCTTTAGATTTTCAATATAATCATCATTTTTACCTGTCAAATTTTTATATGTTTCGTTGATTACTTCAATTACATCTTCATCTGAGAATAAATTTTCTTGAGGATCAGCTTTTTCTGCTAGTAATATTTCCCGACAAAAGTCACGAAATCCCTTTGATATATCTCCATCTACCACTCCTGAAAAAGGTTTTTTATTCCTTGTGAAATTTGTTCTGAATAATTCTCCTAATCTTATATATAAGCCTTTATGTTCCTCTTGACCTTTATATTCCTCACATATGCGGTAACAAAATAGGGAAGGGTAATTAATTTTATCCCCATTTTCAAATTTATCTTTCCATTTTGTTTGATATTTAGCACCTTGTACATCTTTTGTGAAAAAATCTCGGAGATCAGATCTTTTTTGATTATCAGGGATATTTTTAATATCAAGAGTTTCAGGTTTTATTGTATCTTTATTCTTATCACGAGCATTACCTTTGGCTTCTGAAATATGACTTTGATCTTTAGCGCCTGCGACATTTGTGTCTGCGACATTTGTGTCTGCGACATTTGTGTTTGTGACACTTGTGTTTGTGGGACTTTTATTTGAGAAACCCGTGCCTGCGACACTAGATTCAATTACACTTTCATCTGATAAACGTAACTCTTCTACATTCGTGTTTGTAACATCAGTGTTTCTGACACCTGTGTCTGTAACACCTGTGTTTGTGACACCTGTGTTTGGGGCTGCTGCCTTTGTTGGGCTCATGAGTCCTGCATTTGTGTTTGGACTTTCGCCCCTATCCTGATCAATATTACCTCTACTATCTAGAGTTTTATCTGAACCTATAGCATAACCTTCATCACTGTATCTGTTATCGGAAGGTGAGACTCTACTTTTTTTGTATAAAAATGGCAATACTCTTTGAAAGAAAGAGATTTTGCTAGTACCACCAGCTGTCTGTTCTCTATTTCTCTTTGATTCAAGTTCTTCCTGACCAGCTAATGATGAGGTGCTTGAATATCTTTGCTGGCTAGCTTGTTCTTCAAGTTCTCTATCACGATCTTGAGTTGCACTATTATTCTCGTGTGCTTGCTCTTGGTCATATGCTTGATCGGGTTTTTTCTCATTGTTATTAAATAAGTTAGTTATTGCAACTATAGGTGCAGCTAACAATGCAAATGGCGCGGTAGCTACTGTGGCAATTCCAGTGGCAATATTATTTGCTACATTTGTTTTAGATGGGGCAGAAGTAGTTTGGGCATTAGGGTCTATGTTAGTATTTATACTTTCTGAGCCAGAAGATTCAGATTTTATTTCATCTAATGGGCTATCTGCCTCCTGTTGATGCTGGCTTTCATCACTTATTTCTTTACTTATTTCTTTAATGGTTACGTATGCATCTACAGAAAGACCTAAAGCTGCTAATGGGTCAGTTGAAGTTGCTTCAGCTATTTTTGGTTTTAAAACTTTTAAAATTTCATTTTGCTTTTTAGCTATTAATGTGATTTGTGCAGGAGTTTTATTTTGCTCGGGAATATCATTATTTAATAGAGTTATTAATTCTTGTCTATAGCTTATAAATTCTGGAGTTTGAAATCCCTTATACTCCAGATCATTTACTAGGCGACTGAAATATATATCTTGCACCGTATCACTAACATCTTTACCTTTACAAAGTTTGCTTAATATATTTATTAGGATAAGACGGTGCTCTTTGTCTGTTATTTTTTGTTGTGCGTTAAGATCAAGTTGATTTTTGCAAAATGTTATAACGTCAGCCTTTGCTGCTTCACTAATTTCAAGAATAGCCTCCAGCGGAACTTTTATTTCTCTAATAGCAAGTTTGTCTAATATAGTTGGGATTACATCATGATGACTTTTTGCAGATAAATCTTTATATAAAATTTGTGATAGTTCTGTTATCTCTATTCCAGATAAAATCTTGTCACTTAGGTTGTTCATTTGTGCAGCAACCAATGTTTCTTGGATAGTTGTTTTGGCTATGTTGAATAAAATACCATGGGAGCTTGATAACCTTGATTTATTTTGTAAATCTTTCACATAACTTACTAGTTCGAAATAATTATTTGTTTCCAAATGTTGTGATACTATGCGCTGTGTGACTTCTATTATTTTTTTCTGTGCGTTTATATTCTCATATTTTGGGGTTTTTTCTACTATTCTTTTTTCTAATTCTGCAGGCGTATAGCCAAGAGTTGTCATTAGACAAACTTCATCTTCTTTAGCTTCAGATGCATCGACAGTTATATCTATATCAAGTTGTGATAGATATTTTTTAAGATCAGTCATCTTCTGCTTGGAAGTTTTGGGGGGGGTAGCTTCACCATAAAGATCCTTTAGAAAATCGGGATTTCTTAATAAGTCTTGTTGATCATTATGAGCAAGATCCTCTATTTCATGAATTAAAACACGACAACATTCCCCTTTTGAATTAACTTTAGTTGCTGGATCTGATATTTTCTTGAATAAACGTGCAATAATTGTAGTCTTATCATATAAATAACTTATTATTCTGTTTTTTTCGTTTACAGGCATTCTATCAATTTTCTGAACATCTAGTTGTACCTTTAATTTATCTAAAAATTCACTTTCTTGTATGTCTAAGGTTGTAAACTCTTTTTTATTTTTGGCTTCAATATCATCTAACTCAGCCATTAAATTTATATCGCTTTTACCAATATTATTTTTAGCTGCTGTGCTTATGTCTATCATATTTCTAAGAGCTTCTCTGTCCACATTTTCTTGATAAAATTCATCTTTGATTCTGTAAATATTATGCTGCTCTGGGTAATTATCAATATCATCACCTGAAGATACACTTTTGGTATGAACTTTTTCTCCAGATTTATAGAATTGAAATGGTAGTGTAAACATTCCGAGAACATTTCGTAGACCTTGAAATGATTGCATTTTAGTCCTTTTAGTTGAGTTCTCACTTATCCTTGTCTCATAAATATTTTCATCTGAGGCCTGTTTTTTAATGCGTGACTCACTTTGTTCTACGAGCTTAGATTGTTGTTTATTTTTGATTTTTGATCTACTAAACTCACTATCGTTAATTATAGGAATTTGACTAGTATCATCTCCACTAGTATTAGTTTTGTCTTTGAGAGGTGTTATAGATGATTCACCTGATTTAGTTATCGCTGGGTCGTGTTTATCTGTACCCTCATGCTCAGTTTGTTGCCTGGTCTCACTTTTTTCGGTAGTACTAGCAGCTACATTTCCTTGATCAGTTCTAATTTCTTTATCAGGAGAATTTCCTTCAGCAGAAACACTATTTTTGCTAATTTCAGTGCCTTGTTGAGTATTAGTGTTACTTGCCTTATGTGGACTTTTTTCATAATCAGCTTCTTCTTTACTGTTTAATGAGGTAGGGCCTGAAGATTCGACATCCCTAATATCATATCCAGTGTTTTCATCATGGCTTGTAATAGAATCATTTTTGTGTTCTTCATGTTGAACAGTTTTTTCTCTGCTTCGATTGTTAAAATAATTTATTCCTGCTAAAGGTAAAGCCAAAGGTAAAGCCAAAATTTTAAATGGAACGGCTAAATAGCCAAATATTTTGCTGCGATTTCCCTGTTGTTCTGTAGTATTTTCATGTTTCTTACCTGAGGAGGTTTCTTCATCAGGTTTCGTATTTCCATATTCTTTGCCTGAGGAGATTTTTTCATCAGGTTTCTTATCTGAGGGGGAGGGGGTATGATTCACAGCATATCTTGTTTGAACTTCTTCAGCTAGATTTTCTTCTACTTCATCATTTTCATGAGACTCAGCATGACTTGGTTTAGCAAGAATAGTGTGTATCTCTTCGACAAGCTGCTGCTCGAGATCTGCAGTGGCTATATATTCGCCTTTCATGCTTGGGTCTTCGTCTATAACATTTTGTATTATTTCATCAACTTTACTCCTACCTGGTTGGCTATTGATATATTCTCGTAGCATCGTCTCCATCTGCAAAGCAGTATCGTCATTACTTCCATAGATATTTGCAAAACTCATATTTTCATCAGTTTCTGGCATGGCTGGATCTTGTGCATCAGGTGGCTGATGTCTGTTTTTACTCTTACTTTTTTTACTGGCTTGAGATATTCCAGGACCTAGAGGGGATTCCATGAGCTTAGCAATAACCGCTAAGGCCAGTTTTTTAATGTTTGGAGCTTCTTTTCCTTCGGCCTTGGGCTGTGGTATCTTTTTGATTTTTGAGCTAATAGTAACTTCTAACACACTATCATTAATTATAGGAACTTCACTAGTATCATCTCCAATAGTATTAGTTTTCTCTGTTAGTGTAGGTATAGATGATCCACCTGATTTAGGTATCGCTGGGTCGTGTTTATCTGTTCCCTCATGCTCAGTTTGTTGCCTGGCCTCACTTTTTTCGTTAGTACCAGCAGCTACATTTCCTTGATCAGTGCTTATTTCTTTATCAGGAGAATTTCCATCAGCCTTAATATCTAGCTGAGCAATGGGAGCAACTACCTTGTCTAGACTTTCTTCATAATCTGCTTCTTCTTCAATGTTTAAAGAGGTAGGACCTGAAGATTCGACATGGCTAATATCATATCCAGTGTTTTCATCATGGCTTGTAAAAGAATCATTTTCGTATTGTTCCTGTTGAACAGATTTTTCTGTGTTTTTTTTGTAAGTATCATATAGTTTTACGAAAGGTAGAGCCACAAATCCAAATGGAACGGCTAAATAGCCAAATATTTCGGTAAAATTTCTATTTTGTTCTGGAGTATTTTCATGTTTCTTACCTGAGAGGGGTTTTTCGCCAGATTGCCTATTTCTATCTTCTTTACCTAAGGAGATTTTTTCATGGGAAGTAGTATGTTTTGTTTTATCTTCTTCAGCTAGATTTTCTTCTACTTCATCATTTTCATGAGGCTCAGCATGACTTGGTTCAGCAAGAATAGTTTTTATCTCTTCGACAAGCTGCTGCCCGAGATCTGCAGTGGAGCTATATTCGCCTTTCATGCTTGGGTCGTTTATAACCTCCTGTATTAATTCATCAACTTTACTCCTGCCTGTTTGGCTATTGATGTATTCTTGCAGCATCGTCTCCATTCGCAAAGTAGTATCGTCATTACTTCCATAGATATCTACTAAACTCATATTTTGATCAGTTTCTAGCGTGGCTGCATCTTGCGCATTTGGTGGTTGATGTTTGTTTTTACTCTTACTTTTTTTACTGGCTTGAGATATTCCAGGATTTAGAGGGGATTCCATGAGCTTAGCAATAACTGCTAAGGCCATTTCTTGAAGGTGTTGTTCTTTTTTGTCTACTCTCTCAGGCTGTGGTTTATTTTTAGTTGCTTGGACAATAGTTCTATTTAACTCATCATCTCCATTACCCATTGCATTATCAGCTATTTCTGGACTAGATTCTTTTCCAGAGATTATTGGTTCAGGTCGAACAACCTTCATTGAGTCAATTCTTTCTCGTGCCTCAATAGGTGTTATATCTCCCATCTTATTTTGAGATAAAAAGGTTTGTGACGCTCCTGAAAAAATTTTTTGTTTATTTTTATGAGGTTTTGATGGGGTAACACTTGCTTTAGGATGTTTTTTCTTGTTTTTGTCATCTTTACTTGGAGTACTAATTTTAACATCAGCTTTTTTTCTTCCTGAAAAAATATTACGCGCTAGTTTTTGCATGAACTTAACCACGCCAAACTTATTCTTTCTTGTTGCTATTTTTTCTACGTCCTTTGAGCTCACACTATTATCATTAATTATAGAAGAGGCCTCACTTGTATTTTGGTACATTGTTTCTAGTAAACGTTTGTTATTGTCAGTTTGCGGTATTTTCGCCTTGATTTCTTCAATTGTGCCTTTGATTTGTTTGATTTGCTCTACTTTTTCTTTACCTGATAAAATATATTCACATGAACTAATAATTTTTTCTATTTGCGCTATATTATGCGTATTTTCAAGCAAAGGTTCTGATTCATAATCAATTTTACTTTCAGATTCAAGTTCTAAATCAAAGGTAGACTTTAGCTCTTCAGCTGCCTGTTTGATATTTATTAGAGCTTCTCTTTCACTAGGCTGATCATGCAATTGATCTGTATCAGTATCTGGATGAAGGTCTTCCATACTTCTATCTAGCCTAGGAGGTTTAGGCTTTGTTTTAAATTTTTTCTTAGAACTAGTGTCTTTGTATTCTTGGTCTTGATCTTTTTCTTCATTATCTAATTCAGAAAGCTGCCCTGACGACTTGCTACTTTCAGCAAATCTAATAGGTATGGGTTTTTTCTTTCTACCATAATCTGATCTAGGAGGGTAGGTTTGTTCTGCTACACCTGTTGGACTTTCATGTTCTGTAGTTGTATCCAGTCTAGCTACCGCCTTAGGCTTTTTACCAGAAATACCATCGGTACCTTGCATACGTCCTGGAGGCTTACTTTGTTGACTAGTCAGTCTAGCTTCTGCTGTAGGCTTTTTACCAGAAATAAGACTAGAATCTGTGGTGCCACTATACTCCTTCATACGTCCTGGAGGCTTACTTTGTTGACTAATCAGTCGAGCTTCTGCTGTAGGCTTTTTACTAGAAAGAGGTTTTCTTTGGTCACTATTCAGTATGTTTTCTTCCTCATTCTCATCATCAGAAATACCACCGGGATCTTCCCTACGTCCTGGAGGTTTTTTTTCGCTAGACATTCTAGTTGCCTTAGGCTTTTTACCAGAAATAAGACTAGAATCTGTGGTGCCACTATACTCCTTCATACGTCCTGGAGGCTTACTTTGTTGACTAATCAGTCGAGCTTCTGC
>JAYYZF010000019.1:0-3580 GCA_036340215.1 Pseudomonadota bacterium
AAAAAGTAATACAATCTCGGTCTACATAGCACTAGGAACATTACTATGGATATGTGTTTTAAAGTCTGGAGTTCACGCTACATTAGCTGGAATAATTGTTGCACTAGCACTTCCAAATACTCCACTTCCTGGTGAAAAAATATCTTTATCTGAGAAGGTTGAACATTCTTTAGTACCATGGGTTAATTTCTTTATTTTACCTATATTTGCATTTGTTAACTCTGGTGTGTCATTTGTTGGATCAAGTTATGAGCACATGTTTCATATTATGCCAATAGCTATAATATGCGGGCTCGTCTTTGGTAAGCAGATCGGGATTACTTTATTTAGTTATCTTGCTGTTAAATTGAAATTAGCCGATATTCCTAAAGAGATGACATGGTCTGATATTTATGGTGTTTCAATATTATGTGGTGTAGGATTTACTATGAGTCTGTTTATCGGCACTTTGGCATTTGAGGAAAACGTAGAAAGCTTTGCATTATGGGTTAGATTAGGTGTTATTTTTGGCTCGTTAATCTCAGCAATTATGGGGGCTATTTTCTTTAAGATACTCTACTCAAATAAGAGTAAATAGTGCATCTACAAGGGAACAGAGTCTATTTGTTTAGTATATATTAAATTAAAACTAGAATTAATTATTCTTTGGATTAAAGATGCTCTACGTTTTCATTTACTTTTTCATATTTGTGCTAACTCACTTTCTAAGTCATTTTCAATACTATGATAACCGTCAAGTTTGTTATTATTATCGTTCAGTGAAATTCTTTTCTCGCCAAAAATATTTTTACCTAACGATAAGCATCCATATGCAGAATATGAGGCAATCATTAATGTGGCTGATCCAATTGCACTAGCTGCTGCCATCTGTTCAATTTTTATCTCACTTTCGTTAAATTTATTATAAATTGCGTATCCTATTAAGCTAGAAAATGCAGAATTAAATGTTAATGATAAAAATAAACGTGAATAGGTCATATAACGATAATTTTCACAACAAGCATAAGTCACAGTAATATAAAACATTATAAAAGGTGTACCAAGAGCACTCATAGCAGTAGCCTCTGTTAAATTATAGTTACTATAGCTATTTGTAAGAATTACAACGCCAGTTATGGTAGATAGTATTATAAAAGCAGGTGTTCCAAGTATTGATATTGCTGATATTTCATTGTGCTCATATAAGCTGTTTTCACTAAAAGAACTTGAAGTATCAGTGCTATCCTTATCAATAGTAACTTTATTAAGGGTATTTTCACTACTCATATTTAACTTTTCCTTTTATTGCCAATAATCGCGTATGGGGTAATGCTTTTATTGTAATGATAACTAGTTTTTTAATATACATTTTTTTACAATTTATCTATAAATTTTTTTACTAATTCGTGTTTCCCAGTTTTATCATTTAACTTTAGTAAAAATAAAAGGTCCTTTTAGTATTGCGATTAAATACTTTAGTAATTGTTAGAATGATTTCGATCTATTTTTAAACTTATGAATTTAAACATTTTTGCAATCACATCACCTTAAGACAGGGTACATTGTGAGATTGTTTGTTTAGCTCACTTTTTTCTCATAATATTTTGCCATTCTAGGTTAAATCTGAGTTAGGGCTAGAGAGTTGTTTCTATGGGCATTTACTTCTTCTGTTTCAGGATTTTGCTCTGTTTGACGTGTATTATCTATTTCGTTTTCGTTATTACCTTTACAATATAAGTATAGAGTAGTTGCTCTGTAAGTTATCAAGCTAACACCTGAGCAAATACTACTTCCAACAGCAGCTGCAGCTAGAGTTTGGGTGCGTCCCATTTCACTTACCCCAAATTGGTTATATATTTCACGACCAACTAGGGAGCTAACTATTGAATTTAACGGTACACATATACATATCCACAAATCAATACTAGTATCACTCCCATCATTCGCAGCCATTGGAGCAAAAAAACCAAAAAAAGCACATGTTGGCAATCCTATCAGAGGCATGATTGTAGCTTCTACAACATTGTAATTATCGTAGTAATGAGCAAGAATAGCAGCTCCAATCATTGCTGAAAATAAAACCATAACTGGATATGATGCTACTAATGAGTAAAAAATAGGAGAATCTTTAGCTTGATGACAACCTGTAGAAGAGTAGGGTTCATTTTCAAGGCGTCTACCAAGCTGACTTGCATATGTTGATATATTATTCATAGATTTTACCTCATAGAGTTAAGTTATAATATAAATTTATTATAGATATCAGTCCTCAGCGCATATATTTTTCTGTCCCTGACCTGATTCTAATCAATTAACTCATATATCCGTACAATAGTAAATTAATATTATGTTTTGAAAAATTTAAACCCTTGCTATTGCTTGTCTAGTAGGTTCAGATGGGCTAGATTCTTCTTCAATAGCATTAGGGTTGGTGTTAATTCTGAGACTTTCTTGGCCATGATTAGCTTTCTGAGAAGTAAACATATGTGATGCGTAGTAGCCAATTGTGCACATATAAGGAATTGCTAATATTGACGACCCTAAACTACTAGCAGCAGTGATTTGACCTATTGTTATTTGACTTTCTTTATAACCATTATAGATGCCATGTCCTATCACAGTAGCAAAAATGCTATTCCACCAAATAGAGCATGCAGATGGGGAGCCTTCACTTCTTCCAATTGTAATCATAGTGCAGGGTATAAAGCACATTTCTAACATAATGGCGAAAGGTCCACCAATAGCTGCCATTGTTGTAGATTCTGTTAAGTTATAGCCATTAAAATATGCAGATAGAATTGCCGTTCCAGTTAATGCTGATAGTATAACAAAACCAGGGGTTAACGTTAAGTGTGTGAAAATTGTCTTCTTAAAGCAGTCATTATCCATTTCATCAGAATTGTTGTTATCAATGTCATCTAACTCTTTGGCGAGAGATCTAATTTTCTCAGGTTGATTATTTATATCAAAATCTCTAAGAAATCCAAAAGCATCCTCATTTTTTTCGCGTTCTGTTTTTACTATGGCAGACATATTTACTCCCCTTTAACGATGGCATATTGTGAATTACGTAAATTGCGGGTATTTTATTTTATTACTTTTACATTGTCAACATTAGGTAATATTAAAAACCTTGCCTAATACATTGTATGTGCCTAATTTTTTTCTTTTCTGAGTTATAAAGTCATAGGTGCGCAAGCTATTATTGGTATGTATGTAAATTACTCTAGTAACTAGGACCACTAAAACTTGATAGCTATCATTTTATTTCAGACAAAAATAATCTCAGATAATTTGGGATTGCACATGCTTAATGTCTAGACAGTCATAAAGGAAAGCTCTGAAGCTATTTTATGCAACAAAATTGGCTTTGATATTGTGTATAAAATTTCCTTTCAAGGTCGTGTCACTTTAACATCTACTATATTATTATCCATTTCTAGTCTTCTTATATTTTCAGAATTTAATTCATTTCTATTACTACAGATAGCAGTAGCACTAATTGTAAATACTACAGGGGCTAGTAACACTACTGTACCGGTGATACTTCCAGCAACAGTCTCAGCAATTGACATTTTACTAGCTTTAAATTCATTGTATA
>JAYYZF010000020.1:0-5527 GCA_036340215.1 Pseudomonadota bacterium
AATTTTCTATACTTGTGGTTGATTCAATTATAACTCTAATATTATTATCATAAGCAACATCTATAAAGTTACAGAAATTAGTAATAATGTCTTTCTCGCTTTTGGACATGTGTCTCAAATTACTTACTAAAATGCATGAATATGTTTTATTCATTTCAATGTAATCAGCTTGACATCTTGGTACTTGGCATAAGTTATCAAAATCAAGCCATAATACGGTTTGAGAGTTTTTTATAGTTTTAATCTTTCTTTTGTTTATTATTATTTCATTTCCGGATATAGCTGCGTCTTTACATAAGTAAAGAAACATTTCAGACATCATTTTTTTAGATACCTTTGTTATGGGATAAAAGAAATTTGTGTTGTGGTCATTGTTAAGGCTACGATAATCTAAGCCACTCTCTAGTTTTATTACATCAAAATCATGCTCTAGTACCTGCACAGCTGGGTTAAATAATTCTTTGTTAATTACGCCAGTATATATTTTACTGGGTTCTCTATTGGCAGTAGTTATTAAGAAAATTTTATATTTAAGTGCTGCTTTAAGTATATTATTTAAAATAATAGCATAACCGATATCGTTAGCATTAAACTCGTCAATGAATAATATATTTATCTTTTTACTCTTTTTTTTGATAACGTATTCTACTGGATTTTTTTTACCCTGAACTTCTTGGATCGATTTTTTCATGTCTTCCATGAAATTATGAAAGTGAACTCTTTGCGCTTTTTCCTTTGCTAGGCATTTCATCATTATGTCTATTAAAGATGTTTTGCCGCTTCCAACATCCCCCCAAAGATAGATACCACTTTTGAATTTAGATTTAAAAAGTTTCTGTACTAGTAGAGGATATCTTAAAGGGGTAGTGTAGGAGTCTAACTTTTTTATGAGTACAAGTTGTGCAGGGTTGATCTCCCAACTGTGGTCTTTTATTTTTTTATGATAAAGTTCAGATGGAAGCATGTTACTTATATTTAGGTTTTACTAAAGGAACAAATCTAACATCCAGACTTTTACTCATTTGTATATTACCATCACAATCTTTTCGTATTATTTGTAATTCTTGAGTTTTCATTTGTTTGCCTATTGGTATCACTAATATTCCTTCTGGTTTGAGTTGAGCTAGTAATTGTTGTGGGATAGCTTCAGCAGCCGCAGCAACAATTATTCTGTCATAAGGCGCGTTCTTCGGCCAACCTTGATATCCGTCAGAAATTCTAATTTTTAAATTTTTAATACCCAAATCTTCACATCTTTGTTGTGCTTGCTGCCCAAGCTTCGGTATAAGTTCTAGAGCTATAACTGAGTTAACCAAAGAGGATAATAAGGCTGCTTGATAACCACTTCCTGCGCCAATTTCTAAAACATCATGCTTTTTTTCTAATTCTAACAGCTCCAGCATAAATGCAACTATATATGGCTGGCTAATAGTTTGGCCAAAGCCAATTGGGAGGGGGCTGTCATCGTATGCTCTATCTTTTAGTGCATCGTCTACAAATAATTCTCTTGGATATTTCATCATAGCGTCTAGGATATCTTGATTAGATATCCCACGTTCTTTTATTTGCTTAACGAGCATGTCTTTTATCTGGGGCATAGTATAACCACTAAAAATTCAAGTATATCCTTTGAGTAGTAACTTGTCATTCTTTAGCTATTTTTATTTCTCGTTGTTAGCTTATATCTTAATGTTTTTTTCTAGGTATATTAATGATATATTACACGAAGTGAACTTTGGATATAAATATGCTACAAAAATATACTAAAAAGTTTTTAAGACTACCTCTTATTTACAAGATAGTTATTTCCTTAGTACTGAGTTTATTTGTTTTCTTTACTTTATTTTTCCTTTTGCAGGGCAGCTTGGGCATAACTATGCTTGGAGACGTAATTTCTCCAAATTCCGTTAAACTAGGTAATATTGTTTTTTTTGGCACTAATGCACTACTTATAGCAAGTATAGTTACAAGTGTAGTTATAATATTATCTTCTTTATCGTTGATTATTTTTTCAGGATTAAAGCAGCAAAAAAATTGTGATACTAGTACTTTTGAGACTTACTCTCCCTTAGATGAAATAACAGTAGAGTTTACAAACAAAAATTCAAGCGAAGAAAACACCTTAAGATTGTCCAATATTATTTTTACAGATTCGTCAGGTACGGAGTTCAGTCCTATAAAAAGAGTAAGGTCTCAATCTCCCTATGATGAGGTTGAAGATATAAGTGTTGATTCTAAAGAGTTTAGGACATAAGGTGATATTTATTTAATGTTGATAGAGGAAAGCCTTAAGTGAAGCTAAAAGTTGCTTATACTTGCCAAGAATGTGGTGCAAGTTTCAGTAAATGGTCAGGACAATGTAGTAATTGTAAATCATGGAATACTATTGTTGAAGAGTCATCCTCTATAGCTTGTGGCAAACATGAAAGGTACTCTGGTTATGCCGGAAGTAGTGCTAATGAAGTTACGGCTCTAAGTGAAGTAACTGTTAACGAAAAATCACGCATAAGTTTATTGTGCTCAGAATTTGATAGAGTTCTAGGTGGTGGTTTAGTTGCCGGTTCAGTAGTTATGTTAGGTGGTGATCCTGGAATTGGTAAAACAACTCTTTTGCTCCAAACTTTAGCAACCTTAGCACAACAACAAATAAATGTTCTCTATGTTACTGGTGAAGAATCTCTAGAACAAATTGGCTTAAGGGCACGCCAAATAAAAATTCCTATGGCGAATATGTATTTACTTGCAGAGACACAAGTTGAGATAATTATAGCTAAGGCGAAGAAGCACCAGCCAACAGTCATTGTAATTGATTCCATTCAAACCGTGTATAGTTCTGAGATACAGTCAGCACCTGGTTGTGTTGCCCAGGTGCGAGAAAGCGCCATGAGAGTTGTACAATTTGCAAAGCAAACTGGAATAACTATATTTTTGATTGGACATGTGACAAAAGAGGGGGCTTTGGCTGGACCTAGAGTTCTTGAACACATGGTAGATACGGTCTTATATTTCGAAGGTGATACTAGCAGCCGTTTTCGTATGGTCAGAGCAATTAAAAATAGATTTGGTGCGGTTGGAGAATTGGGTGTTTTTGCAATGACAGATAATGGTTTAAAGGCTATATCTAATCCTTCAGCAATCTTTTTGTCACAGCAACAACATGAGGTGGCTGGGAGTGCCATAATGGTTTCTTGGGAAGGGACGAGGCCGTTATTACTTGAAGTCCAGGCTTTAGTAGATGATAGTAATAGCTCAAGCTCACATTCAAGGCGCTTGGCGTTAGGAATTGATAATAGTAGGTTAGGAATGCTACTTGCATTGATGAATAGATATTTGGGTTTACATCTTCATAGCACTGACATTTTTGTCAATATTGTAGGTGGTATGAAGGTAACAGAAACAGCTGTTGATCTAGCCATAATTGCAGCTCTAATTTCTAGTCAAAGAGATAGGCCTATTCCTACTAACGTTGTTATTTTTGGAGAAATTGGCTTAGGCGGTGAAATTAGGCCAGTACAAAACGGTATGCTAAGAATTATGGAGGCAGCTAAGCATGGCTTTATTAAAGCTATAATTCCTAAAAGTAATGCTCCGAAGAAAAAAATTTCTGGTTTTGAAATTATTACTTTAGACAATCTAAGGCAATTATCTGACCATCTTTAATTATTGATAAATTGTAGGGTCAGGGATTCCTGCCATTGCAAAACCAGATTTTCTCGTGCAACAGCTTAGACATTTACCACAGGCTCTCCCTTCTTCATCAGCCTGATAGCATGTGACTGTTTTGCTATAATCTAGACCAAGTTTTGTGCCAAGAGTAATAATCTCAGCTTTGGATTTGTTTAATAAAGGTGCTTCTATTTTTATAGGTTTGCCTTCAACTCCCTTTTTGTTTGCAACATTTGCCATATATTGAAATTTTTCAATATACTCAGGGCGGCAGTCAGGATAACAGCTACGATCATCGTTATGAACGCCAATGTAAATATAATCAGCGTCTATTGCTTCAGCCCAACTGAGGGCAATAGCGAGAAATACCGTGTTTCTAGCTGGGACATAAGAGCTTGCTATTTGTGGTTTATGATCAGATATTTGCATACTAAGGCTGTGATCTGTAATCGTAGAACCGCCAAAGCTACCAAGGTCCTGTAGATTTACTATTTTGTGAACTACAACGTTGTGATTATTTGCTATTTTTGTAGCTGAGTTTAGCTCTACTTTGCTTCTTTGCCCATAATCAAAGCTGAGAGCATAGCATGATAGGTTCTTATTTGTAGCGAGTGCAAGGCAAGTTGCAGAATCTAGGCCACCCGAAAGTAAAACTATAGCTTTTTTATTTGACATTTTAAGACACCATATATTTTTATACTCTAAATTTCTTCGAGTACTTTGAGTTGTTTTTTTAGTTTAGTTATTTCATTAAGTTGGGAGGCATGTAAATCTTTTTCTTTTTTTACAATATTTTCTGGTGCATTAGCTAAGTAATTTTTATTTTTAAGTCTACTTGAAACAGATTCCAGTGCCTTTTCTAATTTGCTTATATTCTTAGTAAGCCTTTTTATTTCAGAATTTTTATCAATTATGTCTATAAGAGGAATATTCAATGTAAGCTGATTAACTACAAAAGTTGCACTTGCCGGCACTGTATCCAGATTTGCTTCTGTATTTATATTCGACACTCTGGCAATTTCTTTGAACATTTGCTGATACTTATTAAATAAAGACATATCTTCATTATTTTCACCTACGACTATTATGTTGACAGACTTTCCTGGTGAAATACCCATTTCAGCTCTTATTTTACGTACACCTGTTATCAAAGATTTTAAAAAGACAATTTCTTTGTTTATCTTTTTATCTTTTTTCCATTCTGATGCTTGTGGAAGCGCGCATTCTGCTAACAGCTTACCTTTTTCTTTTGTTGGAGCTAAATCTTGAGTTTTTGACCATATTTCTTCAGTTATAAATGGTATGAGCGGATGGGCCATTTTTAGAATTGTGTTTAAGGAGTGAAACAAAAAATATTTTGTTTCTTCAACTTCCTCTTTATTTTTTGATTTTAATATTGGTTTTGTTAGCTCCAAGTACCAATCACAATATTCATCCCAGATTAACTCATAGAGTGTTTGTGCGTACAAATCAAACCTATAGCTTGTAATATTTTTATTCATTTCGTTTATGCTATCTTGTATTTTTCCAGAAAGCCAAATATTCACTGCTAAAGACAAGCTTGAAGGTTGCTTTGGAGTGGTTTCTACGTTGAGAGTAATATAACGTGCAGCATTCCAAATTTTATTGCAAAAATTTCTATACCCAACTAGGCGCTTTGCATCAAACTGGAGGTTCTACTATCGAGTAATTCAGCAAGAGTAGCTCCATCAATGAGCTCAATAGGGTCTAGTATATTTCCTTTAGACTTAGACATTTTTTGACCGTTAGAATCTTTAATTAATCCTGTTACATAAACATCTTTAAATGGGATATCTCCTGTGAATTTATGGGAAAACATTACCATCCTAGCCACCCAGAA
>JAYYZF010000021.1:0-14734 GCA_036340215.1 Pseudomonadota bacterium
TTTGATCGTAGAAGGGTATGTGGCGTCAAATGTTTTACAACAGAAAAATTTTTGTAGTTTTATTATAAGATCAAGTAAAATAAATAGAATATCAAAAAAAATAAATATAAAAGCAAGTTGGTTTAAATATGATCCCTGTAAAGTTTTGCCCGGTCAATTATGGCAGTTTACACTTAGACTAAAACCAATAGTAGGAGTTGTTAGTCCAGGTGCTAACAATTATGAGCTGACAGCTCTTGTAAACAATATTCATGCTAATGCATATGTGAAAAATATAGGGAGAAACAATTTAATTAGTGATCATTGGTATAACTATAGCTTACTTAGATTACAATCTCATCTCTGGACAGGCTATAAAAATCTTTGTCATGACTGCTCTCATCAGAATATTATTGGAGCTCTTATCTTTGGTTTTCAAGCAGATTTGCCACGCAAAGTAAGAGCTTATTTTTCAGAAATGGGTATAATCCATTTACTAGTTATATCTGGTTTACATGTTGGTATGATTGCTACAATTACCAGTTTCTTCATAACTTCTATCCTAAAGTTATTCCCAAGAATATCTTTTTATATGCCCATCAAACAATATGGTCTTATATCTGGTACAGTTGTCTCCTTAATCTATGCTGCTATTTCTGGTTTTGGTGCTCCTGCATTGAGAAGTTCTACAATGCTTGTTTTTTTGGTTTTATCAAAGGTTAATTCCCTGAATTTATCTTATTTGGAAGTCCTATTACTAGCTGCATTGTTACAGATAATTATATGGCCACCCGTGGCTTGGGGGCTGAGCTTTCAATTATCCTTTTTAGCAGTTCTAACTATAATAATTATTACTGAAAAAAGGGTATTAAAGAGAGGGTTTTATGATAAATATATTCGGTCACAAATTACGCTTACCCTTGCTTTATGTCCATTGTTAGTAAGTACTTGGTTTAAACTACCAACTTATGGATTTTTCCTAAATTTTGTTGCCATTCCTATTTTTACAATCTTTATTGTTCCTTTAGCTTTTATTGCATGTATGCACATAGATATCTTTAATATTTCTTACTTCGCTGCACATTTTGTAGATCACTTACTTGAATATTCTCTTAGTATACTTGAGTTTCTCAACAGGGTTCCACATAGAGTTACTTATTTCAAAGGCTTATCTTGGTTATCCTATTTAAGTATGTGGTTTGTTCCTTTTTTATTTATGTTGCCAAAAGGATTTCCAGCAAGGAATATATTTATATTTTTTCTACTACCATTAATGTTTTCAAGAGATACTAATGATATTAAATTCGGTGAATTTAAAGTCAACATAATAGATGTTGGGCAAGGTTTGTCTATTCTCGTACAAACAAAATTTCACAATATTTTATTTGATACAGGCCCATCATACCAAAGTGGTTTTTCTGCAGGTGAAAGTATAGTCCTACCTTACTTGTATTATCTTGGAGTTGAATATTTAGATGATTTAATTATCAGTCATCCAGATTCAGATCATATTGGTGGTATGAACTCACTTTTAAAAGCACTTGATGTGAAAAGGGGCTTTGCTAACAATAATAAAATTATTCCTCTTAAATTAAGTAAAACCTGCCATTCAGGTTTTAAGTGGAATTATGATGGTGTTTATTTTAAGTTTTTATGGCCAAATAGTTATAGATTTAAGGAAAAGAATAATAATTCATGTGTTTTGAAAGTATACAACAGGTATAATTCTATATTAATACCAGGAGATATAGAAAAAAAAGCTGAGTCAAAACTTGTCTCTGATCAATTGTCAAATTTAAAATCAGACATCTTAATTGCGCCACATCATGGTAGTAAAGGTTCCTCAAGTAAATTGTTTGTTAATACTGTAAGGCCAGAAAAAGTTATATTTTCTACAGGAAAAATTAATAGGTTCTCTTTTCCTCATAGAGATACTCTGAAAAGATATGAATGCTCTTCAAAAGTATCATGTATGAATACAGCAAATACCGGAACTATAGTTATAGGATCTAACAAAGGTAGATGGAATTTTTTTTCCTATCGGAATGACAAGAAATATCTTTGGCAACAATTTCTGCATTCATCAAGTTAAAATTTTATATCTAAAGTTTCTTTACGAAATATTTTATACTAAAACTAAATTTAAACAGTAAATTTAGTAGTACACACTAATGAATAACTTAGAAACAAGAATAACAACGATGGTAACTATATCAGTTTCTAGACACTACTAGATTAACCTGCACCTATTAGGATAGTGCAGATATTACAGGAGAGCAAAACCAGCAAAAGATTAAACCACATGTAATATTAATAATCATGAATTTCATGAGACCTTTTGATGAAGCCATTACAAGCGAGACTAAAGACACAGTTAAGAGCGCAACTAGATTAAAGTGAGTCGCTGCCGAGAGGGAAACGTCAATAATAGAATCACGATAGTAAAGTAGTACAAACAGTACAGAAAAAAGTAATGTTGAAATTATAGCTCTAGTTCTAAATCTTACTCTTGGCTCTTGCATGGACTTAAGTTTTTCTTTAAATACAATAATCTTTTGATTCTTAATCTGTGGGATAGGTAACATAAAAAAGGCTACGCATAATTCAAGACAGAAACTAGCATACTTCTTGAAAGAACCTATGAAGCTGGAGTAGTCTTCTCTCTGTAAAATTTGTTTTTTGTTAAAGTCATAATTAAAGTTCTGTACAAGATGTTTTGCTATAAGGAATGGTGAAATGAATAATATATGCATCGACTTGAGAAACCTTATTTGCTCAAACTCTTGCTTAAAAGCCTTGCCAGAGCGAATTATACAGTTTGTTATACACAAGGCAAATTTTTTATTAATGTTTAGAAGACTGATGATAAAAGATTGAGTATTAAAGCTAAACTGATCTGTATAGTTTCCAAGAATGCTTAGCCTGTATGAAGTGGAAAGCATAATTTTATTAACTAATCTAAGCATTGGCTTACACTGTGTGTACGATCTTATGGAATTAGTCACTCTTGACATAAGGTTTACTAAAATTCTTGTTGGCAACTCAATGCAAATATAAATTATTTGTTGCATTAGGTTGTCAGGAGTCATTTTCGTGAAAGCCATTTCTCACTCCAGTGTGATAAAACGCTAGAATAACAATTTTAAATTGCAAGGTCAATTGTTCTTGTTACACTAAACAGCAACTGCAGCAGTAATTTTCTCATGATGCTGATATTCTGTTAATACAAAATCATCATACTCATAACTAAATATATCCTTTGGTTTCCTTTTGAAGCTAAGCTTTGGTGGTACAAATGGTGATCTTTGCAACTGTTCATTGACTTGATCTAGGTGATTGTTATAGATGTGGCAGTCACCACCAGACCATATGAATTCACCTGGTTCTAAATTACATTGTTGAGCAATCATATAAGTTAAAAGAGAATATGAGGCTATATTGAAGGGAACTCCGAGAAAAAAATCAGCGGATCTTTGAGTTAACTTGCAGGATAGACGCCCATTATTTACATAAAATTGAAATAATAGATGGCATGGAGGTAGTGCCATTTTTTCTAAATCACCAACGTTCCAGGCACTTACCAACATTCTTCTTGAATTAGGATCAGTTTTTATTGTGTTCACAAGCTGTGATATTTGATCAATACTTGAGCCATTTACTGTTTCCCAGTCACGCCATTGTTTTCCATAAACAGGCCCTAGATTACCATCGTTATCTGCCCACTCATTCCAAATTCTAACTCCATTTTCCTGTAAAAACTTAACGTTTGTTGATCCACTTAAAAGCCAAAGTAACTCAAATACTATACTCTTGAAGTGGCATTTCTTCGTTGTAACGAGAGGGAACCGTTGACTAATGTCAAAGCGCATGTCTATCCCAAAATAACTTGTAGTACCAACCCCAGTACGATCATGCTTTTGTGCTCCATGATTTTTTATTTTTTCAAGTGCTGCTAAATATTCATTCATTTTGTATCTCCAGTATGATCATAATTCATGATGAGACATTCGGTATCATTATTGCTTGGGAAAATTTGTATTAGACTGTCTTTAGTTACTTCAAACTTTTGACATGTTGTTATGTCCTTCCAGTCTTCAGGGCTTAAGTATTGCACTTTAAAAACATGAGTGCTTGATGACTCTGTTACACTGTTTAGTGGCTCTTCTGTATCTTTATTAATTTCTTGTTCAACTTCAACAATTTCAATTTTATCTAGAAAAATTAACTCACTAGTATCACTTTTGACTATGTATTTTTTAGATGTAACTAGATCTACTAAAGCTATATCACTGCTGAGAGAATTGTAAACAGCTATTTTGATACTTTTATTTTCATTGGCATTAGTACAAGGAATAAGAAGTATAGTCAGAAAAAGAGCAATATTTATTAACTTAGTAAATTTCATAGAAGCCACATTCAATTATAAAATTAATTTCAAATAATGTTAACACTCTTCGTAATTACGGTCAATAAACCATAATTTACATCTAATCTAATCCCAAAAATTTAAGCATTTCTTTCTTCAAAATGTCTCTATGCTCAGTGTTTATTGGTAATAATCTATTTTCATTAATTATTTTAGTTTGAAGTTCTAACCACTCATCCCAGGCTTCTTGACAAATGTTTTGCTGTATCTTAACACCAAGAGTACCCGGAAGGGGAGGGTTCTCGATTTTTAAGCCATTTTTTTTCAGTTTTTTGCAAAAGATTTGGTCTGGCATAAAGCGATAGGAAGTAGATAAGAGAAATTGGCCAGAGGTGGAATCGAACCACCGACACAAGGATTTTCAGTCCTTTGCTCTACCGACTGAGCTATCTGGCCATGGGGTTAATTAAATATTTTTGCGTTGCCGCAGTCAAGTAAATTATTATATTTTTTTCTTATTTGTTTTGTGTGGCTGTATTTTACATGGGTAAAATTTACCCGTTTTTGGACATTTTAAACTTTTTTTAACATAAAATTACAACTATATTTCAGAGTTATTTCTGTATTTACTATAGGTTTTTATTGATGGTTAACAACAAAATTAGTTAATATTATTTTTCGTTTAAAACTTCCAATAGGTATATTTATATTTTTTATTGTAATAATTTTAAATAACGGTAACTTTAATGCGATAGCTGCTATTTACTTCAAGAGCTATAATTATTATTTAGTAAATTAGGATCCCAAAATGAGCTTACTAATATCTGATGACTGCGTTTTGAATATGTCTCTGGCTTTATTTCTAGTTGTTAGTAATTCCGGATTTAATGTTTTGTTTACAAGTGTTGGCTCTTACTTATTCAGTATCACAGGAATAAGTAAATATGATATAACTGAGTTTGCTTTGGTTGCATTTTATTATAGCTTACTCGAAATACCTATATCATTATGTCTCTTTGCTATTGGCGAAGCTATTGATATTCATGAAAAGTTAGAAAAAGTTTTAGGGTCTAGATTGCTATCACCAATTTACTACTTTTTAACTTTCTCTGGAGTTAAATTTGTTTTATCTCCTTGCGTTGGAAGCTATTCCCTGAATAATATAGATGCTCTCAAGAATATTACTAATCGAATTTTAGGTAAAGACTTAGAAATTAGATTAACAGATTATACGGCGTTATCATCTTGTGGTTGGGCTGCAACAGTATCCGTAGTTACAGCAGCTACAACTTTAGTTGTTATATTTTCTCCAAAAACAAGAAAATTAACAAAATGTTAACTTGACATTCATATTAGCCCCTAGTTGATAAGTTCTTTTTAATGATTTCTATTAAGGCCAATCTTCACGTATTTGCTCTAAATATGAAAATAAATAATTCAATTAGCAATTTCTGCTAAGTAACTCATACTTGAGCTTGTCTCGAGTAAGTCAATCTCGGTTTTTATATCAAAAATTGTGCCGCTATACCGAAGTGCTAGTGGAATTGTTTTTTTCTTGTTCAATTTTTTCAATGAGATAAATCCTGACACTTTATTATCCCGAAGATCAATATTATTTTCCCCTATTAAATTAGCAAAAGGAGTTGATATTTTAATAGGTGTACACTTTAAAATTGCACTAGAAACTTCACATTTTGAAGATATATTTTCGTATACTGTTGGTCTTACAATAGCTTTATTGCTATTGTTGTCAAGAATTTTCAAGAAAAGTAGGCTGGGGTTCAGATAGGCATAGACAAAGCCGTTTTCCAGATTAAAGTCTATCGTACCTTTAACTTTTTGCATATCATTAAACATATCCCTAAACCCATTTTTATACTTTAGTTTCATGTCAACATTCAAACTGCCACCAATTTTGTTTTTAAATACTCTTAAATCATCAAAAAGTGGATTTATTTGAGATTGAGATATTTTTGCTCGTATTTTTGTTTCCTTATCTTTCTCTTCAAGCTTTAACTTAGCTTTACCATTGTAAAAATTTTTACTTGATACATCTAAGTAAAAGTAATTGTCTTTCATTTCAAATTTTGAAGTTACAGCCTTCAAATCAAGATTCTCAAATTTGGCATTACTTATTTTAACTTTACCGCTTAAAGTTTTTTTAATTCCAAGATAATCAAGAAAATCCAATATATAAATGCTACTTCGGTCCAGAGATAGGTAATCAATATTGCTGGTGATGAATATATCTTTGTGTGATCTATGGCTGATATCTATTGCTGTTTTTATACTGGAGTTATCTATATTAAGCTCGGATTTTATGATTTGAAAATTTTTGTCAAAGTAAATATCACCCTTTGTATTATGTGGATTTCTTGTCTCTGCTAATTTTGACTTTAGATCTAAAGAATGAATTAGATTGTTGAAACTAAAAGGTAAAAGACTTAAATGACCTGTTGTAATATTATTACTTAAGTTCCACTTTAATTCTCCAATGAACTGTGCATTATTTGCATATCCTGCAATATTCTCAAAGTAAATTATTTTTCTTAAGTTATCGATTTTTAAATTATTATCTATGATTAAAACAAAGCTACCATTTTTTAATGGTAGTGTTATTTTTGAGTGGCTATTCGTAAGATTAATAATTTTTTTACTTGGAAGTATGCTTATCATAGAGTTATTTTCTAATTTTGTTTTCCTACCAGCAAATAATAAATCTGATTTAAGATTTATTGTAAAGGGATTGCTGAAATTAAAACCTATAATACGTGCATTAACATTCTTGAGTACTAGCGTAGTTTTGTTAATGTTATACTTGAAGCTAACATTTCTAAGTTCAACGTCAATACCGTCAGACATTGTAATATTTTGAAATATATTTTTCCTAGCTATATGATCTAAAATTATTTTGGTTTCAGAATAATTTGTCATTAAACCTTCGATACTTATCGCGCTTATTTCAAACTTACCAAAAAAAGCTTTATATAGATCAAACTTTATATTAACTGTACTTACTTTCGTATTGGTATTTTTTACGTTATTTTTAATAGTAACGTCATTAAAAGTTAGCCCAACCCAGGGAAAGATAGAGACCTTAGCTTTGTTCTTTGTGCTAAAGGAAAGTTTTCCATTTTTCTTTAGGTCTTTTTGTAAAGACCTAGCTAGGCTCTGACTTTGATCCTCAAAAGATATTACTGATGAGGCAATTGAAAATAATAAGCAGAAACTGAATAAAATTATTATTATACCTATTTTCTTTTGACTAAACATATGATTAACATTTTCTCGACGTTCGCCTTTTATTGTGGTATGTTTTCTAAACAAAGGCAAATGAAAATAAATTTTAATTCTATTTTGTGATGTTTAAATATGAAACATAAGAGACATATTCGTAGTTACGTCTTAAGATCAACAAAATTAACTAAAAACAAGAGTGATAAGTTAGAAGATCTTAAGCAATATTACTGCCTTGAATATAAAGATAATGAAATAGATCTACACACATTATTTGAGGTAAGGCAGCCAGTGATATGTGATATAGGCTTTGGTAGTGGCAAAAGCTTGCTTGAGCAAGCGCTCCGTAATCCAAATTTTAATTTTCTTGGTATTGAGGTTTATACCCCAGGAATTTTAAATGTTCTCTCTCAAGTAGATCAGTGTGGAATAAAAAATATAAAAATAATACAACATGATGCAGTTGAAGTGCTGGCGAACATGATCCCCGCTTCAAGTTTATGTAAGGTCCAGCTTTTATACCCAGACCCTTGGCCCAAAAAAAGGCATCATAAGAGGAGGATAATATCACAAAACTTTTTAAGTTGTATTGGCAAAACACTAGGACAGGAAGGTATTCTGCAAGTGGTAACCGACTGGGATAATTATGCTGAAAACATAATCAGCGACATCTCTTCAAATAATGCATTTAAAGCCATAGATATCAACGGTAGTTATCAAGAAAAAATTTCCTGGCCAGACATATTTACAACTAGTTATGCTCTAAAGGCCAAAGAAAAGGGACATAATATCAGTAACCTAGTATATCAATTGTCTAGTAATTAACTATATCAATTTTTCTTGTCCAAATCACTGGGGCAGAAGATATCACGTTTACGTTATATAATACTGGTTTTCTTAGCTTAGTTTTATAGTTTATTACAGATAAGTTATAAAGGTTATCATCATCGCCAGCCATAACTTTTCTAAATAAATTACCATGCTCTTGTGTTTGAACTATGCAGTATTTTCCAATAGTTGCTTTTATATCGTTTTGGAATCTCTTAACTCCAGCTATGTAATCACCTGCATTCCACAGAGGTTGCATTCCGTCATCGGCAACAACAATATCTATAGAGTTAGCATGATTTTGACGAAAAAGAAGAATCTCTTTTGTTATTACGTTGGTCTCTGCTTCGAATATATGCTCGTTAACTTCGTTGTGTTTTTTCAACTCAGAGTTTCTGATACCTTGGCTATTTTCGCTAAATTTTGGGCTTTTACCAGTGCCATGTAATAGCCAATCTATTTCGCAATTTATGCCTTCTGCGTTAAATGCTTTTATTATGTTTCGTGCACCTTTCATGGTAAGACCGCCAAATCTAGCTGACTCCCAATTCTGCAAGGTTCCTCTAGGTATGCCATATCTTTTATGAAAGTCGTTTCTTGATAGGCCAGTCATTTCTCGCAAGCTCTTTAATCTCTTCGCTCTAACTTGCGCAGATTGATCTTTATTTTTTTGTAAATCTTGATATGCCATTTGCAACTCCTTGCGTACTAGAATTCCATATATGAATGAGTATATAGTGCGTAAAGACGATAATCAAGCACATTTTTTGCTACTGCTGGCATCTATTGTAAGTGTCTGATTTTTCTGAATTAATGTTAGGGCATGTTTTGGAGGTATAAGATAAATATAATCTTTTTGCAGCAGTAAAGTCAGATTTTATTATCTTGAGAATTTCTTGCTGCTGTTCATGCGGTAGGTTGTAAAATGTTTTATTTTCCATGTCTATCCAACTTCCTTTTTGTTTAGTCACAACGTTATGATAACAAAAAAGAATTATCTTGTATACGCATATTGCTCTGTTTTTTATGTAAGCAATATCTCACGTCAGATACTGATGTTGTCAATCAGCCTTATTTTTTCGAAATATACCGCAGCTAAAATTCTTAATTTTGTACTACAAGGGTTTGGATACTCTAAAGTATTTTCGTCAATAAGGTTTATATAGTCTATAGTAAATTTTTTCTTAACAAGATTATTTTTAACTTCTCGCAATGTTGATTCATACGTGCTATTTTTATAGGCATTAGCAAGTATGTTAAGTGACTTGAAAAGCTCTCCTGCAATACTTATTTGATCTTCGCTTAAATAATTATTGCGTGAACTTAGGGCTAGTCCATTTTTTTCCCTGATAATAGGTAGAGAATATATTTCAACATCCATTGCTAAATCACTACATAATTTTTTTATTATAACGAACTGCTGCCAATCCTTCTCACCAAAGTAAGCTCTAGTTGGTTTTATAATGTTGAAAAGTTTAACAATTACCGTAGTAATTCCTTCAAAGAATATTGGTCTAGATATTCCACAATGTTTCTTAGAAAGGGTGGGTACTTTCACTTTTGTGTGATTCTCAGAACCATCTGGGTAAATATTCTCTGAGGTTGGAATAAAAACAGCATCAACCCCAATTTGTTCGAGCTTGAATAAGTCTTCTTTCTGTGTTCTTGGATAGCTGTGCAAATCCTCATTTGGTCCAAATTGAAGATCATTAACAAAAATACTCACTACCGTAATGCCTGAATCTTGCTCCGCTCTCGATATAAGACTCATGTGACCAGAATGGAGGTTGCCCATCGTAGGTACAAAATTTATCTCTTTGTACTTTCTTAAATGCTCTTTAAGAGATTGTGAATTATTGAATATTTTCATTATGCTAAAATGTGATCCTTACTTGGAAACGATATTTCTTTTACCTCTTTTACATATGATTTGATTGCTTCACTTGGAATAAGATCGGCGTACGATTTACAAAACTTATAGTTATTGTTACTCAAACCCAATAAATCATACGTTACTAGAATCTGTCCATCTGTAAATTTACCCGATCCAATTCCAATAGTTGGAATCTTAAGCAACTTACTCATGTCGGAAGCTAAGCTTTCAGGTATGCATTCCAGCACTGCAAGTTGTGCGCCAGCATTAACAAGTATTTCTGCGTCTTCACTTATTTTCTTGGCTGCCTCTTCAGTTCTACCCTGTACATAGTATCCACCCATTGTATTAATACTTTGAGGTAATAATCCCAAATGGATGCACACTGGAATACCTAAAAGCTTTAGTTGCTTTACAATTTCCTGCAGTTCTCTGCCACCCTCTAACTTTATCATGTTTGCACCAGACTGTATCAGTAAAACGGCATTTTCAATAGCATTTGCGTTACTTGTATAGCTGCCAAACGGCATATCCGCAATAACTAAGGCATTCTTATTTGTTTTGGCAACACAACAAGTGTGATATATCATGTGCTCCATTTTCACAGGAAGCGTCGAGTCATGGCCTTGTACAACCATGCCAAGGGAATCACCAACCAGTATAACTTCAATACCGTTCTTATCAAGTAGCAGCGCAATACTAGCATCATGTGCTGTTGCTGCAGCTATTTTAATTCCACGAATTTTCATTTCTTGTAGAGTCTTGACGCTTATTTTTGCCATTACGTGTTTATTTTGTAAGTTGAGTGATGATGCTAAGCATAGCACAGTTTGTTCTTATATCAACTTTATTCTTATCTGCTAATCTAGTCAGATGAATATTAAAAAATTCTATCTCAGTTTTTTTTTGTTGTTTGTAATCAGCTAATGTTGAAGAAATGTTATGTCTAGTTTCGGCAATAACTTTGTAAACTTGTTTAATTAATTCATCAACGCTAGTTTCTAGATTTTTTAATACTAACACTATTTCAGATGCAAGTTTCTCTATAGTATCTGAAAATCCTGCTATACTTTCTAACTCTCCGTTTTCACAATTGTAAATAATTGATAATGGGTTAATTATGCAATTTATTGCAAATTTTAATAATATGTCCTGGTTAATATTATCTGACCATAGCCAGTTTAACTCTAAACTTCTAAAAAGTTTTGATATCTCTCTTTTGTTACTCAAGTCATTTTTTACTTGGCTTATAATGCCTAACTTGACTGAGCCCTTCATGTCAGAGTAAATAGCTAAATCTGAATATTTTTTTACCCCGTAAGTAATAGATGCAAAAACAATACAACATTTTGGAAATAACTTTAAAATTTTTTCATGAAAGCCTAAGCCGTTTTGCGTTAAAATTATTACTGTTTTTTCAGATAAATTTGACTTTATAGCATTTAGTGCAGCCGCTAAGTCATAAGCCTTAGTAGCCATTACAATAAATCTAATTTCTTTATTAATTTCAGTTGCTTGAACTAATTTAAGTGTTCTTGTTTTTTTTCCTCGTGGCGTAATCAATGACATGCACTGTGAATCGTTTAGAAAGCGTGAGATAACCCAGGTATCTACTTTGCTGTTAATGGCAAATAACTTACCTATATTACCATTACCATTTACCACAAGATTGGTATTGTGACATTTTTTTGATATATCGATTACAGTCATCAAATAATAATATAGCTTTTGAGCACAGCAATAGAAGAGTTAATTAAAAAAAATATTTAATACGAATATAATTTATGTTAGTTTTAAATAATCATATCACAGGGGAAGTGTCATGCATGAAAATTTTCACAAAGGTTTTGCTATAAATATCACACTAGCAATGCTATTTGCTTTAGTCGTTGGATTCTTACTTTTTCTCTTTCCTGAAGATGATTTCGTGAAGATATTGCTTGTTGATGACTTGTTTGATTTGGTAGGTAAGATTTTTATAATACTTATAAAAATGATGGTTGTCCCCATTGTCTTCGTATCTCTAGTATGTGGTGTATCCAGCTTGACGGATACTAAAAGGTTAGGAAAGATGAGTATCCTTACCATATTTCTTTACTTAGCAACAACAGCTTGCGCTATCACTTTGGCTTTGACTATTGCTACTTCCTTAGATATCGGCAAAGGAGTAGGTATGACGAATATGGCAAGTTTTGTAAAGCCAATTGCGCCAACATATTCGGAAGTTGTTTTAAATTTATTCCCAGATAACCCATTTAAAGCTCTAGTAAACGGTGAGATGCTCCAAATTATAATATTTTCCCTGATTTTGGGCGGAGCTATTGTAGCATCTGGGGATTCAGGAAAGCGTGTTGCTGGTGGTTTTCAAGATATGAATAGAGTGATGATAAATCTAGTATTACTGATTATGAGATTTGCTCCTCTTGGTGTTTTCTGTTTGTTAGCAGCCATGATTGCTAAATCAGGATTTAATCTTATAGCAGAATTGTTTGGTTACTTCTTTACAGTGCTTCTTGTGCTTTTCATACAGCTGATTGTAACGTACGGTATTATGTTACTCTTCTTTACAAACATTACATTTCATTCATTTCTAAAGAAAATGTCATCGGCCATGTTATTTGCTTTTAGTGTTTCCAGCAGTAATGCTTCTATCCCTGTTGTAATGCAAACAGCAAGGGATAAGTTGAATCTTTCAGAATCGGTAGTATCCTTTGTGATACCCTTAGGCTCAACTATAAATATGGATGGAACTGCAATAATGCAAGGTGTAGCAACAGTTTTTATTGCCAACGCCTATAATATTGACATAACTCTTTCTGGTTATATTTCTGTTGTTTTGATGGCAACAATTGCTTCTATTGGCACTGCAGGAGTTCCTGGGGTTGGACTAGTCACACTAGCCATGGTCTTATCGCATGTAGGTCTACCTGTCGAGGGTATCGCTATGATTATAGCTGTCGATAGAATTTTAGATATGGCAAGAACCGCTATCAATATTACAGGGGATTGTACTGTTGCCTGCGTAGTTGAGAACTTTTTTCAAAAAACCAGGGCCAAAGCTATAGCTAAAGATGAATCTATTCCTCAGGCATAAATTCTGCAACTATATCATTGTAAAATTTAAACCCATATTCGGTAAGTTCAAACTTATTTTCGTTTAAGTTTATAAATTTATCGTCAAGAGATCTTAAATAAACTGAAAAATCTGTAGTTAAAATTCCTGTTCTCTCCGTGATTAATTTGTATTCTACAGGCTGTTTTAGGCGTAGATGGTTTAGCATGAACTCAAACAAGTATTCTTTTTTAGGTACTATTTTATCGTTTACATTATGAGTTCCTTGGATATATTGTTTGGGGTGCTTAGTTTGCATTGTCCTAATAATATTATTATCCATGGTTATTTTACCACAAGCTCCTGCTCCTATTCCAATATAGTCCCCATATTGCCAGATATTGTAATTATGAGAACACTTATTTTTTCCATATTTACTCCAGGCTGAAATTTCATACTGATACATATCTTTTCTAGCCATTATTTCATGTCCATGTTTTTCTATTTCTACTATTTTATCTGAACTAGGTATTTTGGGAGGTTTAGCGTAAAATATCGTGTTTGGTTCAAGAGTTAGTTGATACCATGATATGTGATTAGTCTTGAACTTAAGTGCTTCATATAAGTCATCTTTACTTTCAGATACAGACTGGTTAGGTAGTCCGTACATGATATCTATATTTATATTGTCAAACCCAACTTTTTGGGCGGCACGAATGGATGCTCTAGCGGTATTGCTATCGTGAATTCTCCCAAGCTCAACTAGTAGCTTATCATTGAAACTTTGTATACCTAGAGACAATCTATTTACACCGGCTGCTTTAAATTCTGAAAATTTATGTTGGTCAACTGTACCTGGATTTGCTTCAAGCGTTATTTCAACTGATTTAGATATTTTAAAATATTTATTTAGTAATGTTATTATAGAGTTAATCCCAGTTCCTGACATTATACTGGGTGTTCCTCCTCCAAAAAATATACTCCTTACTTCACGTTCTGCAACAAGTTTTGCATATTGCCTCATCTCGTGCTCAAGTCGTTTTATGTAATCAATTTCGGGTGGGTTTTCACTTTTTAATTTATGAGAATTAAAGTCACAATATGGACATTTTTCTACACACCATGGAATATGAACATATATACCAAGGGGTATCTTTTCTTTTAAAAATAAATTACGCTCCATGGAAATATCTAATAAGGATATCTTGATGTGCTAGCTCTAATTCCGTGACTTCTACTTCTGTGCGTAATAGGGAAAACATATAAACGTCAGTATAATTATACTTAAAGTATCTATATTGGCGTAATAGTCCATCCTGGTAAAAATTTAATCTCTTCAGCACGATGATAGATTTATGTGGGGCAGGGGGTGGTATATCCTCGATTCTGTAAACGGGCA
>JAYYZF010000022.1:0-17490 GCA_036340215.1 Pseudomonadota bacterium
TTTAACAATAACTTTATGGGTTTGATGCTATGTTTATCGCATTTTTTACCCACATCCATAGCATGGATGTTATTATGTCATTTTTCAGATGGTGTGGAGTATAGCTCCGGAATTCATTTTGGTAATAACTTGATGATATCAGTATTATTTCCCCTTAGTGTAATTAATGGAGGACTAGCAATTCATTATATATCCTGGAGTACTATTGGCATGGCATTTTTAAGTACTTCTCTAGAAGCTCTTCTTGTGCTGGTGCCAATTTTAATAGTGGAAAGATTTTTTGTTTTGAAGAGTAATTTTATGGCTAAAGATGCAGATAGTCCTCTGGTCATAAATGATGATAATAAGCCAGTTAATGCAAATATCATAAGCTTAGATCATAATATATCATCTGATAAAGGACTAACTTCTTTGGCAGCTTCTAATGACAATGATGATAGTAGAAATAATCTGCATAAAGTTGATGCTAGTGCAAGTTGATATGAAAAAAGAATATACTGTATAAATTCTCTCCCGTACTGGAAATACGAGTAAATATAGCTATGGTCCCTGTGCTATTTGAACAGGTTTTATACGAGTTTATATATTTTACATTATATATCTTATTCTAGATTACTTAGGGCTAAATTTAGTATGGCCTTAATCTACATGTTTTCACAGATAAAGTTTGATTTTATAAGTATTTTTTATTAATATTATTCTTTAATTCCTTGTCTTTTAAACTACGTTTTTTAAGACTGCTAACAACCATGGGGAAAATCATGAGACATTATGAAGTAGTTTACCTTGTTCATCCTGATCAAGGCGAGCAAATCGAAAATATTATAGAGCTTAACCGCAATTTAATTAGAGAAGCATCTGGTAAAGTACATAGGCTTGAAAACTGGGGGCGTCGTCCTCTTGCTTATCCTATTGATAAGATTCATAAAGCGCATTATGTATTGATGAATATTGAATGCACACCAGAAACATTAAACAAATTAACTGAGAATTTTCGTTTTTCTGATGCGGTTATTCGAAACTTGGTCACTGTTTGCAAGAAGGCTATTACTGTTCCATCTTTAATGGCATCTGATGAGAAAAAGAAAAGTGACAACCCTTTAAAAAATATAAAATTTATTGACTACAAGTCTATAGATAAATTAAAGGCATTTATTATGGAAACTGGTAGAATCGTTCCAAGTAGGGTTTCTAATATAAGTGCACGTGATCAGCGTCGTGTCACACATGCAGTAAAGCTTGCTAGATATTTAGCTTTGCTTCCATATTGTGATAGACACGAGTAAGAGAATCTTCACAGAATTAAAGGATTAAAATGGCAGAAAACTCTTTGAAAAACATTGCTAAGCATGTGAAAAACGTCAACAATGCGGGGCTTATCGTTATCATAGCTTCTAGTTTGGCAATTTTTGGAGTTCCAGTTGGGATGTTAGCTGGTGTTATTGTGAGTTTTTATGCGCTTGAGGCTCCTACGAAGAACTTCTTAGTTATTTTACTTGTAGCTATTATACCTAGTTTGATAGGGTTTTTTATGCTAGAAAGTGAACTGTCAACACAGGTATTTCTCCAAATGACGGTTTATATTTTTCTATTAGGTATAGTAAGCTACACCTTGCGTATTTATAATTCGTGGTCTATGGTTCTGCAGGTTATTGGATTAGTTGGCCCAGGTTTAATAATTTGTTTATATCTAATATTCCCTGATATTGATAATTGGTGGTTAGAAAGGCTACAGGCTTTCTTTGAGAATGCTGATGTTGAACAATCAGAAGAGGTCTTAAGACTTTATTCTCAGTATGCTACTGGTATGCAAGTTATGTCTTTTTCTTTTTCTGCCATGATTACTTTATTTTTAGCTAGGTATTGGCAAGCCTGTATCTATAGCAAGAAGAAAAAGTTAAGACTAGAGTGTTTGCATGTACAATTGCCAAGCCTTAGTTTAGCATTTATAGCTTTCTTAGGTGTTTGTGCGATTCTTAAGGTGTCATGGGCCCTTGATGCATTCATAGTTTCACTGTTACCACCATTCTTTGTGGGGGCTAGTCTTGTACATTTACTCTGCGATAAAAATGTGCGTAAATCTAATAGAGTATTCTTTTTAATAATATTTTATATGTTGAACTTAATAGCATTCCCATTTGTTCCTATTTTAGTTGCAATGGTCGGTATATCAGATTATATTCTACAACTACGTAAAAGATTTGATTTAATTAATAAGTAATTTTAAGAGGAGATAATAATGGAAGTAATTTTAACTAAAGTTTCAAAACTAGGCAATATTGGCGATAAGGTAAACGTGAAGGGTGGCTATGCACGTAATTACCTCATACCAACAGGGGGAGCTGTTTCCACCACTGCAAAGAATCTAGCTTATTTCGATAAGATTCGTGCTGAGCTAGAAAAAACTGCTGCTGCAGAGTTAAAAGAAGCTCAGCTGTTAGCTGCTGATTTGCAGAAAATTGAGCTGGTATATCCTGCAAAAGTAAGTGAAGGTGAATCTATATTCGGATCTGTTGGAGTAGTAGAGGTTTTAAGCCTAATTAATAAAACACATCCTAGTATCGAAAGACGCCAAGTTCATTTGATAGGCGGTGCGGCAAGAGAGCTTGGGGAATATAAAGTCACTATACAGTGTCATCGTGATGTAGTAGTTGAGCTTGCTTTAAAAGTTGTGAATATGGCTGATAAGTAATATCAGTATTAAACAGATGTCAGTACTTACAGAGCAACGAGCCAAGAAAAGTTACAAGGATAATGACCTCGAAAGGGTTAAAGTTCCTCCTCACTCCCTTGAGGCAGAGCGATCTGTTTTAGGATCTATGTTATTAGAAAATAGGTCCATAGATGACATAATGAGCATTGTTATAGCAGATGACTTTTATCTACCAGCTCACCGAGTTATTTTTAGTGCTATTTTAGAGATATATAATAAGAACAAGCCGAGTGATATTTTAACTTTAACTGACCACTTGAAAACTGCAAAGAAATTAGAAGATGCTGCTGGAGAAAGTTATATTTATGAGATAGCAAGTTCAACTCCAAGTGCAGCAAATATAAAAGCTTATGCAGAAATTGTGAAAGAGCGTTCTGTGCTCAGGCAGATTTTAACTGCATCAAGTGATATAACTTCGTTAGCCCACAATCCAGAGGGTAAAGATACACGTGATCTCCTAAATGAAGTTGAGCAAAAGATATTTAATATCAGTGATAAAAGGGATTCAGGGTCTGGAATGAGTAAAGTTGCTGACGTGTTGGCGATTGCAACTGAAAAGATAGACCAGCTTTTTCATCAGGGAGAGGCCATTACTGGAGTTCCTACTGGTTTTGATGATCTAGATAAGATGACTGCAGGTCTACATCCAGGAGATTTAGTTATTATTGCTGGTCGCCCGTCTATGGGTAAGACTACTTTAGTTATGAATATGGCTGAAAATGCTGCGATTAGTGCGAAGAAGCCAGTTGTCGTATTTAGTTTAGAGATGTCAAGTGAATCCTTAGTTATGCGTATGTTGTCATCTCTAGGTCGTATAAATCAAAATAAAATTAGGACAGGAAAGTTAAATGATGATGATTGGCCACGTTTAACTTCTGCTGTTACTATGTTATCTGATGCTCCTATTTATATAGATGAAACTCCAGCTTTAAGTCCTGCAGAGATGCGCTCAAAAATTAGAAGTATCCTAAGAAAAGAAGGTGAGATAGGCTTAATAGTTGTTGATTACTTGCAGTTGATGCAAGTTCCGACAATTAAGGATAATAGAACTTTAGAGATTTCTGAAATTTCACGTTCATTAAAGATGATTGCAAAAGAGGCAAAGGCTCCTGTCATTGCAGGATCTCAGTTAAATAGGGGGCTAGAACAACGTCAAGACAAGCGCCCAATTATGTCTGATTTAAGAGAGTCAGGTGCTATTGAGCAAGATGCGGATTTAATAGGATTTATTTACAGGGATGAAGTTTATAATCCAGACACAGAAGATAAAGGGGTAGCTGAAATAATTATAGGTAAGCAGCGTAACGGCGAAATTGGGAAAGTAAAACTTACTTTTCTTGGGCAATATACAAGATTTGAAAATCATGCCAAAGAAATATTCTAATGGTCCTATAATTGAGACTTATTCTGATAGAAAGGCTCGTATTTGCCTAAAGTCTCTCTCCAATAATTATAACAAATTAAGAAAAGTGGTTGATAATGCAGATATTATTGCATATGTAAAGGCTGATGCTTATGGTCATGGCTTAGTTCATATAGTGCGTCAACTTCGAAGTGACGGCGTGCAGATGTTTGCTGTGGCATCTATCAATGAGCTAATTCTGATAAGAGTATTTTTCTCAGATATTCGAGTTTTGGTAAGTTCAAGTTGTCTAACTGAAAATAGTTTAAAAATTATAGCAGATTATAATGGAGATATAGTTATATTTTCTGAAGATCACATTGATTTACTTGAAAGCATTAACATATCAACTCGAGTTAATATATGGTTAAAAGTTAATACAGGTATGAATAGAATGGGAATTTCACCCAGCACATTAACAAAATCTCTAGCGCGTTTGCAGCGCTGTAAAAATGTTAATACAGATGATATGGTTATTATGAGTCACTTTTCTTGTGCTGATGATCCTAGTAGAAATGAATCCATAGAACAACTCGACAAATTCCTTGAAGTTACAAAAAATTTAAGTTTAAGAAGAAGTATGGCTAATTCGGCAGCTATTCTAAATTATCCAGAAAGTCATTTTGATATAGTCAGGCCAGGTCTTTTACTCTATGGCATCGTTCCTACCACAAGTAATATCAAAGTCACACCAATCATGACTCTTGAATCCCAAGTTATAAGTATCAATAACTGTAAAAAAGGCGAGTCCATAGGTTATGGTGCAACATACACTCTCAATGAAGATAAATTTATAGCTGTTGTAGCATTTGGTTATGCTGATGGTTATCCATTATTTGTTTCTCGAAAGTCTCAAGTAATTATAGCAGGGCAGAGGTGTGATGTTGTTGGAAGAATAAGTATGGATACAATGACGGTTGATATTAGCCATATCATAAAAAAAGTTAAGATTGGTGATATTGTTACTATTTGGGGTCCAGATCTTCCTGTTACTGAAATTGCAGAGTGTGCTAATACTATTCCTTATGAGTTACTTACACGTATATCACCACGCCGTATATGCTATATATATAATACAGATTAGGGTAATTATGAGTGAGAGAGTAAAAAATAATAAGCTTTACTGGAGATTACGTCGTGGTGTGCTAGAGCTTGACTTTGTTTTTCAAAAATTTTGGCAAACTGGATACGCTAAACTTGATAGCCCCCAAAAACAAGCTTTTGCTAAGCTACTAGAGTGCCAAGATCCGGATTTATTATCCTACTTAGTTTACAGAACAAGCAAGCCAAAAGAAGATGATCTTAGTGAAATAGTGACACTTATCTTAGACTTTATTGATGAACAGGGTTAGTTATTTTTGATATTGAAAATTGTTCATATCTTTGACTAACTTCTCCCATTTTTTCCAATACTCAACTGGTGCAACCTGTTTAACATTAATATGTGATGCATTATCAACCCAAAGGTTATCCTTGGGCGCGTAAGAGTAGTTAAATAGCTTTTCACCATGCCAAAATGGGACCACATTATCCTCTCTACCATGAATAAATAATTTTGGTACTTTTACCTTGCGAATTCTAGCGATTGTATTAAATTTATCGAAAGGCAATATCTTTATTACGGTTATGACCCTAAACGTGCTAGTAAATGCTCCTTCAAGAACCAATCCACCAACTGGATATGTGGCTGCAAGATAAGTTGCAAGTGCAGACCCTAAGGAGTGTCCATATGCTATAACACTTCTTGGCTCTACTTTCTTTTTCTTAACAAGGTAATTATAGGCGGCTGATGCTGCCTTATAACTGTTATTTTCACTAGGCTTACCTTCACTTGTACCATAGCCGTAGTAATCATATACAAGTGCAGAAAACCCACGTTTTACAAGTTGTTTAGCAAAGTTACTTGTAGTTCCAACATCTTCAGCATTACCATGACTTATTAGAACCGTATACTTGGCTTCAGGATTATCATAATGTATTGCTGATATTTTTGAGCCATCTTCAGTCGTCAGTTTAATTATACCAGGTAAGTTTTGATCACTGTAAGAAGGAGATCTAGCTCTGAAAATAAACACATCAGAAACAAATATAGCAAGTACACTTAAAGTGACAAAGAAGACTATGAAAAAATCCAATATAGATCTTGAAACCGAGCTCATTTTTATTCCTCAGCAGCTTCTACAACTGCGTATTTAAACTAAATTCTTTTATGCCTCCATATGATTGGATATCAAATCCATTTTGCAGCATAAGATGATATTTTGCCCTAAATGAATCTAATTTAAAAGTTATTATAAACTCTTTTTTATTATTGTTTGCAGTTAAATCTGATTCGTTTAACATCTGAAGAAATGCCCATGGGCCATTCTTATTTTTAATGCTACTTTGGCCAAGCGTGTTTTCAAATTCAATTGTGACAAGATTATCTCCATATTCTGGCCAGATAAACTCATTTGTCTTCTCACTTTGCTTAGAAATTTCAATTTTTTTGTTACCTATTTCTAAACTAAATTTCTGAGCATTTTTTTCTAACTCAACTGGTACAAAAGTTAAATATAGACGGGGTTTACTATATTTATCAAACCAGTTATTTATAATCTTCGTGTTTGTCAAAAATGCTTGTGCATTTGTATTGTTAAATAGGTTTAATATTCTAGTGTTTTTCCTTATGGGCTCTATTAGTTTGGTATATGTTGATAGGATTCCTGATGGCCCAAAAAACTGCTCGAAATCAATGAAGCTTAAGTCCTCAGTAGCATTATCATTTAGAGGGAATTTATTTTGAATTTTTTTGTTATAAGTTGCAATTACAGTTTTTTGCCAAATCTCGTTAAGGTAATTATAAGTCTCTGCTGTCGTGATCATGTTAAACTCATGATTTATCTTCAGTAGCCAATTTTTTTGTTCTGGTCTTAATGTTTCTGCTAGCTTTGCGTTAATAACACTTATAGATTTTTCAGGAAGATTTTCTTGCCTATATATTTCCTCGTAATATTCTTGCTTATTTTGACCTTCTATAAGCCTTACCATATTAGCTAGGTTTTCCTGGATATCTTTGTTTTCAATAATTGCTTCCCAACCAATATTTTCAAATATCTTAATATTACTATTTAGTTGGGTGAGGCTATTATTCATATCCGAAATCTTTTCAAGTAATAATTTTGTGCTTAACTTAAAGTTCTTTAAATATGTTGCTAGCTCCATGGGATTATCAATATTATCTAAGCTTGAAGCTTCTAGCTTTAATTTATCTTCCCAATATTTTTTAAACTGATTCAGGTAGAAACTTTGACTATTTTCTAGACATAAAGCTGACGTTGTTTCATCTAATTCATGTGCAGATGTGAGTGCATTGCATGCCTCTGGTATCTTGATATCATATGTTTTCTGTATTTGTTTTGGATTAAAAATTATGGGGCTATCTAAGTCAATTTTTCCGTTATTGGTTATGTCAGTTTCACTCAAAAGTAGGAGAGTTTTCTCAGCTATACTTAAGTTATCAATTTTATCATGTATGGCTCGATCTACTTGAGGTTCAAGCTCTAATTTAAAAGTATTGTTTTTGACAAACTGTTTGATGTGTTGTTTCAAGTAATTATGCTCAGAGCTTTGCTTGAGGATGTTAATTATTGTGGTTTGATCAGATCTAGTTAATTGTTTATTCTCAAGTTCCTTGATTTTTAGTAACTCTCGATAAAAGTTTTCTTTATTTTTTATAAGCTCTAAAATGTTTCTAGATATATTTTTCGATAACTCACTATTTATCTGTGATTTTAAGTAGGATTTGTAGTGTCTTCCTAATTTTTGTTTAAGTTCTTCAGTTTGTATATTTTGGTTGTCAGAATTATTAGTTTTATTAATGTACTCCCATGCCATATATAACTTATCTAGCTCTGATGACTTGGCATTATCTCCTTTTGCCGTTACAAGTTGTTGAACTTGAGCAGTTATTTTGTTTGTGCTCACGTAATTGTTATAAATGTTATAGCAAAAGTACAAGCTACCAATACATGCACAAGTCATGCTACAAATCATTGTTATATCTTTCTTTGAGTACTTTACCTTAACTTTGAGGCAATTGATTTGTGTAAAAATATTATTGTTGAAATATCCTTTGTTTTTCTCATTATTAGCTAGTATTGCTATTTGGGTTGTTTTAGCTTTTGGTTGGGTATCTTCATGAATAAAGTCGAAGATGGTATTAGATAAACTATTACAGCATAAGTAAAGTCCAAAAATCTTTTTAGGTAAAATCAGCTCTAGATGTTTAATTAATGTTAGGCATGGTTCAACAATGTTTTCTATTTGGAGAGGGAAGTCCTTTATTTCAAATTTTCGAAGGGGGTCATGCGCTTGACGTAAGCGCTTTAGTACGTGTTGTTGCATTGACAATATAAGTTCAGGAAACCATTTTTCTGCAAGTGTTTTCAGATCGGTTTTGTAATTACTTGAATTTTTGAATATAGCTATTAGCCTATTTCTATCATCTTCGCCTAGATCGTAAAAAAAAGACTGAAATCCTAGTATTTTATCACAGTTAGTAAAAACTACATTTACCTTTGCGTTTGGAGCTCTGGACCCAATTACTTTTAAAATCTCTTGTATATTTTCAATGCTTTTACTTAGATTAGCACTATTACTACCATGTAAAATTGTTATTGGGATAGTCAGTACTATATTCTTTAAGTTAAAGCATAAAAATTGCCTAGTTTGAATTGCCCTTACTAAGTTTTCCCAAAAATTAGGAATATTTGTGCTCTCAAAGGCTTTGAATTGTTGGTCAGTGTCAATCTCCAGAAAAATTTCCTGTTTCGTATGCCACCAGGTACCAAAGTTACTTTTATTCTTCTGATACTCCTGTAGTAATGTAATTTTATTTTCCCGCAGTAAGCTTGTTTTTCCTGACATGTGTGGGCCAATAACTAGAGAAATCTGCTTTTTTGGTCCGATAATATAATTACTACTTTTTCTGGCTAAAATCTGAATTTGTTTAATGACAGTCTTAAAAGTTGGGTTTATGTCAAATTCCTCAACTCTACTCATATTCAATATTATTGCCGATATAAAGCAACTTATTACTGTCAAAACAATAGATATTTCTACTTCTTTTATTAGGAGATTAGATAATAAAGCTATTACAACTGGCATTGAGCAAGCTATAAATATATTTTTTTTACTAGTATTCATCCCGGTTTATTCCCTAGCATCTTTAGAGTCATGCTGTTGTACTTGGACGGTTTTTTCGAGGTAAGTTAACATTGGTTTAGTAACTCTCATTAGCTGAAGTTCTAAAGTGAGTATAGTTCCTATACATATTATTGTTACAGCAAGCATGAGGCTCCATATTACTTTTGGTTTATTACTATTTACATACCCTGTTTTAACTTGAGTAAGATGTGTATTTTTATTTACTTCGCTTGCTATAAGATCCCAGAGAATGTCTATAATAGTGTAGCAAGCAACATGTCCTTTTTTATCATCTCTATAGATGCCAGCATAACCAAGAGTCATACAACAATAGCATAATTGCAATAAGTCTTGATACTCTTTGGGGTTTGATGCGCACCTTTGGACGATAACAAAGAAATTTTCTCCTTTCCATGATTCAGGCACATTTTCTCCTTTGCTCAGCGGAGTTGACCACTTTTTTTTTCGGCCCCAATCACTGTTTATAATTATCTCATTAGACCACGAGCATATTATGTGTCTTGCGGCAAAAATTATTTCTTGCTTATAGTATGGCTCTAAGTATGCCATAAAAAAATTAATTTCTTTTTTAAGTATTGCGCTGACGCTATTTTTTCTATACTTGTTGTTGCTATTACATACGTGTGTTACATAATTTATAATAGGCCCAGCTGCTTGTAATATTTTATTTGTGCCAATTTTTGATGTCATTAGCTCAGATTGATACTGATGGCTTTTGAATGAGTGTGTCTTGTTAGTTTGTGGTTGGTCATATTTCTCAGGCGATATTTCTAGTATTTTTCCCATAACTAGGACCTTTAAGTTCATAAACACATTAAAAAATGGGGCCTTCCTAAAAAGCGAATACAACTATTGTAACAGAACCAAAATTATTTTTAAGTTTATTTTAACTTTAATTCTTATATGGTTTCATCTGCAACAATATTAGTACGAGCAAATAGTGCTTTAGACACAGTACCGCTATCAAGATATTCCAGCTCACCACCGATAGGAATGCCATGGGCTATCCTCGAGCAAGATATATTAAATTGCTTGACTTGTTCTGTAATATAAAATGCTGTGGCTTCACCTTCAGGGGTGCTGTTAGTAGCAATGATAATTTCTTTCACTGCTAACTCTTGAACTCTTTGTAAGAGCTCAGGAATGCCAATATCACTAGGCCCAATACCGTCTAAAGGAGATAGATGCCCCATTAGCACAAAATAGTAACCGTTGTAGGTCGCTGTTTGCTCAATAGCTATAACATCTGCTGGTGATTCTACAATACATATATTATTGGAGTTTCTTTTAGGGTCAGAGCATATAGTACAAACACTGCTCTCACTAAAGTTTCTGCATTTATCACAGTTTCCAACTTGCTCCATTGCTTTTTGTAAGCTACTTGCAAGAGAAATACCATCCTGACGTTTTCGCTGGAGCAATTCAAATGCCATACGTTGTGCTGACTTGGGTCCAACCCCAGGTAATATTCTGAGTGATTCAATAAGCTTTGCTATAAGAGGGCTATATGACATTTTTACTTATTATCTTTTAAATCAGCGCTAAGAGTCTCTATTTGCTTTCTAGTGATGGCTCCTACCTTTTCAACTGCATCGTTTAGTGCGTTTATCACAAGCTGCTCCATTACGGTCTTTTCTTGTTGCATAAAGTTTTCTGATACTTCACATCCTAGACAACTAAAGCGCCCATTAATGGTAATAGAAATATCATTGTTGCCGCTCTCAACACCTGCTATACCAGTAAGATGAGAGTTCTCAAGGCTCTCTTGAGTAGCTTTCATACTAGATTGCATATTAGCAACCGCTTTCATAATCTCACTCAGTGATGGCTTTTCTGACATTTTATAACTCCTAATTTTTCTGTTTGGCTATTTTTGCGTATAATAAAAACGAGTGCCAGGCTCTTAAAGTAACATTTAGTAGTGATTGTTACAATTATTTTCCAAGCTTATTCTTTGAGTGTAACGTCACTCAATGTTGCTTCGAATTTTGACATTATACTCTTTACGTTATCATCGGCTAGCATTTCCTCTTTAGCTTTTTGTTTTTTTGTAATGGCTCTTTGTTCTGCTTTCTTTAGGGGAGTATCAATTTCCTGGTTAGTTATGTTAACGTTGACTTTTATACTTTTATTAAACATTTCTTTTAGCGCTATCTCTATTCTGTTCTTGTGGGAATCATTGAATAACGCTGCTTGATTTTTATTAACTTCAAGTACTAAGCAATCATTTTCGTACGAGTTAAAAGATGTGTTTTTTAACAGTGCTTTTGTCATTCCAACCACGTTTAAGCCACTGCTGACTTGTTCCCATGAATCTGGAGATAAATTCAACATAGATGAGCTGCTTGCATATGCTTTATTTTTGCTATCGTTTACATTTGTTTTTGTTTTTACAGGCTTATCTTGTTTATGGTTAGTTTCTGTTCTAGCTGTCATATCAGCTACAGGTTTAGTTACGCCATTATTTTGCGTATTGTTGTTTAGGTCTCTATCTACTGCTTGAACTTTAAATTTTTTGCTAGGGTCCGTAGTGTCTAACTTAAACGCCAGCATTCTTATACAAATCATTTCAAAAGCTTGTTCTGCTGATGGACAAAATGCTAAATCCTGGAGTCCTTTTAAGGCTATTTGGTAAAAAAGTTGTATTTGATTAGGTGTTGTAGTTTGAGCTATGTTTTGTAGTTCTGGGTTAAGACTGGTGATGTGATCTGTTACTACCTGCGCAATCGATATTTCATGAAGTGTTGACATCATTTGCTTTATAATTTCTTTGATATCGTTGGTTTTATCTATAATAGATTTGATAGTTTTAAGCACAGCTGCTCTTTCGTCTTTTACTATTTGGCTGAGTAACTTGTTTATAGCACTTTGGGGTATAACTCCCAAAACTTTTGTCGTTATTTCACTAGTTATTTTACCATTTGCAAACGTTATTATCGGTTCTAAGATGCTGAGTGAATCACGGATACTTCCATTTGCATTATTAGCAATGAGATTAAGAGCTTCTGGTTCATAACTGATATTCTCTTGATCTAGTATTTGAGCTAAGTGCTCGTTTATTAGAGTAGGGCTTAATGCTGCTAAATGAAAGTGTAAACAACGTGAGAGGATAGTGTCAGGTAATTTTTCTGGGTTTGTTGTTGCTAAAATAAACTTAACGTATTCTGGCGGCTCTTCCAAAGTTTTAAGTAGCGCGTTAAAACTATGTTTAGATAGCATATGTACCTCATCTATAATAAATATGCGGAATCTACCCTGGCTTGGAGGGTACATGGCCTTGCTAATAATTTCTTTTGTTTCGTCTACTTTAGTGTGAGAGGCAGCATCTATTTCAAATAAATCAATAAATGTACCGTTTGATATTTGTTTGCAATTATTACAGACACCGCAGGGGGTGGCCGTTATACCTTTTTCACAACTCATTGCTTTTGCTATTATTCTTGCTATTGTTGTTTTGCCTACTCCTCTTGTTCCAGTAAATAAATATGCGTGATGTAATCTATTGTTTTTTAGTGAATTACTTAATGCTGTTACAATATGCTCTTGGCCAACAAGGTCTGTAAATTTACTTGGTCTAAACTTTCGCGCTAAAACTTGTTGCGGCATTGAAAACTCGGATTATGTGAAGAGTGGCAGTAGTCTTATCGGGCGCCTAGGTCTACTAATACCGCTGCTCCCTTCCAGGCCTGACGGGGTTTTCAGTGTACTACCGCTCGAGGACTACTGCCATGACCTGCTAATATTAGCGAAAAAAAATCAATTGCGCCAGTAAATTTGCGAAAAACCTTATTTCCAAGATATTATTTACAGAGTGCTCGCAAATATTATATTTATTTTTTCAAATTTTACTTTAGGTCAAACACTATGCAGCTTTTATCCAGAGATTTTTTTGCCCAAGACACATTAAAAGTAGCTCCAGCATTGCTTGGTAAGGTAATAAAGTTTAAAAATCACATAGCAGTTATAACTGAAGTAGAGGCTTATGGCGGTTCCGATGATTCTGCCTCTCATGCTTTTAAGTTAACAAAAAGATCTAAAGTTATGGCCGAAAAGCCAGGTTTTTTATATGTTTACCTTATTTATGGTATGCATTACTGTTTGAATTTTGTTACAGCTCCAGCAGGGGTGGCGGGCGCTGTGTTAGTGCGTGCTATAAAAATTGGTGCAAAAGATATTGTAGGGCCTGGTAGAGTTACAAACGCACTAGGGATAGATCTTTCTTATAATAATACTGATTTAATGAGCTACCCAGATTTTGCTGTGTACGACGATAACATTACGGTCACTATAAAAACATCAGCTAGGATAGGTATAAGCAAAGCTCAGGATAAGCAATGGAGGTTTTTTATTTAGTGATATTTGTCATTTAAATCAATCTTTTGAGTAAAATTGTGCTATATATATGGTAATGCACAATTTATGGTTTAAGTATGGTTGATAAGAAAAATAGATCCTTATTAAGATTAAGTTTTTTAGGAGTTAAGCGAAAACCTAATACCTCTGTAAAAAAATCTAGTAAAAAATTTAAGAAAAAAGCTATTAACGATAGTAATATTCTAGATGTTTTAACACTTACTAATAGTGACTTTTTTGCTAAATTAGAGCAAGAAAGTTTTCCTCAAGAACTAAAGATATTAATAGATTCGTATTTCTTTCGCCTATGTGTTGATTATCTTGGCGCAAAGAATGTAAATAACCCAGAAAAAACTAATAGCGAAGCTCTTAAGGATGTTTTTAAGCCTAACACATTGTCTTATTTTATACTGAAGCCTACTGGCATAGACTTTAGTTATTTTGATGGCACATCATCTGAAAAAATGCCCAATGTATCTTCTGAAATGATTTTTTACCTTGGTTTAAAAAAATATAATAATATCCCTATACTTGCTACAAAAGCTTTAGTAGGGTTGCTATCTAAACAGGCTAAAGAATATAAAAAAGACAATTTAAGTGATCCTAGTGTTAACCAGATTGCAAATTTCCAAATAGCATTTTCGTCTTTGAAAGAAATTAACGAAGAAAAATATGAAACTTGTAGAACAGATGGCCGAATTCTTATTGATTTCCTAGATAAGTGTAATGATGAGTCTCTTAAAAAAGATATATCAGGTGCCATTCAATTATTATCTCATAAAAATTCACTTCAAGATTCACTCGAGATAGATGTTAAGGATGAAAGTTGGCTTGATACAGCAGTCGGTTTTATAAAAAATATTTTTAGCTCTTGTTTAGTCATAAGTGATACAGAATCTGAAAAAAAAACAAGTTCTTCAAAATATAAAGCAGGGGTGAGTGCTAAAGTTTCTAAGGTGGGTGGAGTAAAAAGTAGTAATCCAACATCTGAAGATAAAATTAATCCAACTATTAGTGGCAGGCGTGGTGACTCATAAGGCAATGATTTAAGTCAGTTTTTATTCTGAGTGTGTGCTATAATTAATAGTAGTATATTTAGTCGGTGATTTATGGCGCTTGATTGGTTTAAAGATGGTAAAAGTGATGCGATAAATAAAGGTATACAAAGTACCTTACAAAACTTATCGCCAGATGAGCGTAATGAATATTTATTTTCCTTATTCAAAGATATAAATGAAATTCCTGAAAAACCATATTTAGAAGGAAAAGAAGGGCAGGTGACAACCATACAAAAAACAGCGTTGAAACAAAATTTTATGTACCGCGGCTTTTTAAGAAAGTTTGCAAAGGATAAAACAGTTGATCTAAAACAATGGTCACAAGAAGGAGTCTTAATAGAAAAATCATTTGATTTGTTAAAAAAAACCATAGATTTTTCTGCTATAGAAGTAAATATTGTAAAATACAAGGGGCATCTATTGAAGGATGCCTTTGGAAAAGGATTTGTTAAATATTATTTGCATACAGTTTTTGGTCAAGAAGGATATAAAAAACTATTGCAAGAATACGATCAGGATAAAAAAAACAAAAAGAATAAAAAGCTTATTTTACTCAATTATGCGCAGCAACAGTATCCAGATATTGTAAAATTAAACCAAAATGACCTTGATGCAAGATCAGAAATTATTTTTAGTTCCATAAGATCACTTAGGAATGATTTAGCTTGTAATAGCAGTGATGGCTATACCTCTCGTGAAAGTACTGAGAGTTTATATTCAGACGCTGGGTCAATTACCGGTGTTAGTTCACAGTATGGTGACAGTGATACCGATGAAGGCAAAAGTGTAACTTCAGATGACTCTAGCTCATCAATTAAGTCAAATTTAACAGAGGCTAATCTTAAACTACATAACATGAATAGTTTTAAAGGTTCAAAAAAGCATAATTTTAAGGATAATATTTTGAAGTTTTGTAGTAAAGCAAAGAGGTTAGTTTTAAGTTCTAGGTTAGCGAAAAATAGGAATGATATTAGTAAAGAGTCAAATAACAGGAAATTAACAAGGCCTGAATCTATAGGGCAGGAATCACCACAAGATATACTTAATAGAAAGTTCATGGGGGATGAAAATAAAACGGGGAGTCAAAAATGAAAGATAGTAAAAAAATTCCTACAGATAAAGATTTATTGGATTTGCTTTTCTCAGATGAGAAATTACTTGTAATTGGAGATAAATTATTTGAACTATTGCGGCAAGAAAAAGCTTTTGCGAAACATAAAATTTTAACTTATATTTTATATGAATATGCGAATAATATAACCTATAACTTTTTGCTTGAGAATCATCCGCGCCGCTTAGATAATAGGTATAAAGTAAATCCTTTACAACAGGTTCTAAAGGATTACTGGAAAAAATCTATGTACAGTTCACCTCTGTCACTGCTAGTTACATCAGTTATAAAGGAAGATGTGCCACCATATCTAAAAAATACTATTTTGTTAAATAGAATATCACCGACAGGGGCTCTCACTATTGCTGACGTTCAAGACCCTAGTACTGTAAACGCAATAGTTAATTCTCTTTTGCGAAATAAGGCAAAGGTATTAGATGTTGATATTATTTCTAAATTACTTAATGAAAGAAATGAGCAAGGTAGGCAGAGAGCAAAGCTACTCGAGACTTTTATTGATTTTTTAGATGATGCCTTTAAAGATGGAGAGTTAAACTTTGCTAAAAAACCAGATATAGATGAACGTGATAAAAAGTCATTTTTTAATGTATCAGGCAGCACGGAAAATAAATCAGACTCAGCCTCACTGAGTAAAAACTTACTGTTAAATCTCGTTTTGGACAATAATTCAGGTGAAATTTTAAATCCATTTCAACATTCAAGCTCCCATAATTCACTAGTGGAATTACGAAGTTCCACACAAAACCCAGAGTTGGGAGCTATTTTAGAGGTATTAATTAAAAAATATGAAGATATAGTGGTATATGATCCTGCGGATGGTCTTACTTCTTCAGAATCAGAACTTTCAAGTTTGCCAGATGATAATATAAGTGAATTATCTGATGATGATAACTATCAAAATTATGCTATAACTGAAGAATCTGGTGATGATGATATGTCATTTATGCATAGTGTTAATTCAGGTTACAGCTCATTCATTACAGTAAAGTCAAGTATAGATAATAATAACTATGAAGCACTTAATTCTACTGAATCTGAATATGATGAGAGCTCTGGAATACGTAGCTTAGTTTCAATGTCTAGCTCGGGAAGTATTCCTGATGAAGATTATGAAGATGCTAAAGACTTAAATTCATACTTTCTGGAAAAGGGTCTCCCAAAAGAGGGTAGTAGCTTTGTAAGATTTGATGGTAATGAGATCGCAATTAAAAATAATGATAACAGGCTTGATCAAGATGCTGTTACTGAGGATATTCCGGGGATGTTGCCATATGTCGGTCACCAGACAAATGAATACGCTGGCAACTTAGATGACCACTATAATAACTCTAGCAAGGAGGGTGAGAGAAAATTTTTTCTTAAATTTATAGGTTGCCTACTATTTCCATTAAAGATTATATTTTATCCTGTTATTATCCTTTATAAATTTTGTTTCACGAGTGGTAGTAAAGTCGAGTCAGATCCTATAACTACCAATGATTTGCATTCTGAGAGTAGTTTAGGTGTAGGTTCTCGCAGATTAGTAAACTCTTCCGTATCGAGAGATGGCAGTGATGATAAAATTAGTAAAGAGTCACAAAATAGAAACGTAATATGAGTTATTACATTTTTAAATTAAATTAGT
>JAYYZF010000023.1:0-3247 GCA_036340215.1 Pseudomonadota bacterium
CATTCAATACTTGAAGGCTTAGTACTTGGCTTTGAAATGAATCCAAAATATGAAATGACAATATTTATTGCAATTATTGCCCATAAAGGAGCAGAATCTTTCCTACTTGTGACAAACATTCTCGCTAGCAATATGTCAAGAATAAAAGCTATTGTTGGTCTAGTATTATTCTCCTTAACTACCCCTGTTGGGGTAATTATTGGAGAGAATATGGTAACAGCGCAATTACCTGGTACGCATAATTTTATTCAGCCATATTTCGATAGTATGGCTGCTGGTACCTTTATTTACATTGCTATAACAAATAACCCATACTCATCTAGGTTTAATGCTATTCTTGCATTAATCGGATTTTGCACTATAGCTTTCATTAGTAGCATAATTAATGCATAAACTATTTTGTTATAAGAAATATCTGAAATATTTTTCTTTATAGTTTGAGCAACTTGACATTATTAGCATGGCTATAAAAATTAACGTTTTTTTCATATTAACTCCAAGCATTTATCGGATTAAATTGTAATAACTGCTCTTAATATTTGCTATATTTATTTATCTGGTTAGATGTATTACAGAATTAAAATTAGGATAATTATGTTAACTTTAAAGAATTTAATAAGTAAAATTTGTAGTTTGAGGATTCTTACTTTAATTGTAGTAATCCTAACTTGGAACTAATTTCCATTTAATTAACTTATGTCAATAACTTACCCTCGCATTTCAACAGTTAGCTCATTTAAGCAATCATTATATGTAGATAATGTTTTCTTTATAGGGGAAAGATTAGTGTTAGCTTGGAGATCTGTACTTACTATACTTGATGGTCCTTTAACTGGCATTTCTTCTTTATTAACATTTAAATCTGCATTATCAGGATTTTGTACTTTTGGTTTTTTCATTGTAATGAAAGTTATAGTACCGGCGACTAAACAAGAGCTAACAGTGAAGGCTATACCAAATTGTGCCGCCCAAGACATTGTTTGTAAGAACGATGCTGCGTAAATAGCTGCTGCTGAAATTGTAGCCCAGTTAATATAAACTATGAATAACAACACAGCTAATCCAAGTAAAGCCCAACTATATCTAAAATCATAATATTTATCATCAGTTTTTGAAGATTTACCTAAGTTATTAAACCTATTCTCAAGATTATCAATTTGTTCCTTCATTTTCAAATACTCATCGGACTCTAGATACATTTTTTCACACATTTTTTCAATGTCCTCATAGGATATTTTATCAATGTGATCATTAACAGACATCAATGGGCCATAATTTTCATTTTCTATTTTTAAGTTATTATCCACAACTTTTCTCCTACATTCTGGTTAGGATTATTTCAAATTATTTTTATTCAATGTAAGTGGGTTATAGATTATTGCATGATTCTTAATAAAAATTAGCCGCCTGTGGACACTTATTTATCTCTTTTTTTTTTCCACAAAAGTAAATTAATATACTCACAGTGGAAAAATTAAATAGGCAAAAATTATTATTAATGTGATTAAATACTGAGTTAAGGACTGTTAGTTTTAACTATAAGATATTAAACTTACTTGTCACTCGAACATAGAGTGCAGCTAGCTCATTTTTGTCATACATCAGAAATAATTTAATTTAAGAGCAAATGTAAGCGTCAAAATAATTGTGGCAAAGATTACAAGCAGTTGTTACAATTTCAGCACAAGATATGCTTGGAGGCAATATGAAGAAAACATTAATTATTATACTTGCATTACTTACGTCCAGTTGTTCAAACTATCAAGCAGAATCTTTCAGTAGTAACAGTATAGATGTATTTACTGCACAAAAAAATTTAGCAGAGCCTATCGCAATTGCAACACTAAGTGCGACAAATAATAATCAAAACAGTATTTTTTGCCGCGGCTTGAAAAGATCTATATATCTACCCAACAAAATGTCATTTACCAAGTATATTGAAGATGCTTTGAAAGAAACTTTAATAAATGCAAATAGATATGATAGTAAATCCGAATATGTACTACGTGGTAAAATTGATTTAGTTGATTTTAATAGCACGTCTGGTAGATGGCACCTAAAAGGTATTTTCAATTTGAACAATAGTATCCCAGTTAAGATTGAAGGGAAGTACGATTTTCCAAGCGCATGGGATAATGATATCGCCTGCGGGAATGCTGCATCTGCATTAAATCAGGCAGTTAGCAAGTTCGTAGCTGATATATTTTCTAATCCTGCAATCAAAAAAGCTCTAAGATAACTTTAATTAAAATAACGACGATAGAAAAGAAGGATCTGCTCCGGTGAGACTATCCCAGTTATGCACAACAGTTATTAGAATAGCGCCAAGCACCATTGAAGAGAGCCCCATCATTCTAATCGTGTTATCATTGTAGCTAGCAAATTTGAATAGTAACTTACGCCAAGTATCTGGCATCATAGCTGGCATTAAACCTTCGATAACAAGCACAATAGCGATAAGAGCAAATAACTCATCCAGTCCCCATTCCATAGCTTTCTCCTATACTAACAACACAAGCATGTTAACAGACTCTGGTATCTAGGTAAATAACGAATATAAAAAAGAGAGATTTAATAATATTATGTTAAGTAGTTTTCTCATTAAAAAATTTCAGGTAAGGATGCACTATAAGAAATATTCCGAAAACTAGCATTGGAAATGATAATATTTGCCCCATAGTAAATAGACTATTAACTAGAAATCCAAGCTGTTGATCAGGCTCTCTAAAAAGCTCTAAAAACATACGAAAAATACTATAAAAGAGAAGAAAGGCTCCCGTTAAAAACCCGCGAGTATAAGGGGTTTTGACTAAGTAATTCAGAATTATAAAAAGTAAAGCTCCCTCTAATAGCATTTCATATATTTGGGAAGGATGCCTTGGCTGTGAGTCTACATATGGGAATATAACGGCCCATGGAACATCTGTTGCCCTACCCCATAATTCGGCGTTTATAAAATTTGCACACCTCCCAAAAAATATGCCTAAAGGAACTAATGGGGCAATAAAGTCTGTCACTTCAAAAAAACAAAATTTAAACCTACAACAGAATATTAAAACAGCACTAATTACTCCTAGTAAGCCCCCATGAAAAGACATTCCACCTTGCCATACATAAAAGACTTGAAGAGGATCATTAATGATCGTATCAAATCCATAAAATATCATATATCCTAGCCTACCCCCTAATATCACCCCAAGCATGACGTAGAATAATAAGTCTGAGAATTGTGGTTTAGTCATGAAAT
>JAYYZF010000024.1:0-23292 GCA_036340215.1 Pseudomonadota bacterium
TTGTCTCTTCTTGTGGCAGGATTGACTGTACATCAAAATTTCTTTCGCGTAGGAGCTTTGTAATAACCTCAACTGCATTTTGTACATTTGCTGCAAAAAATTCTTTAGCATTTGTTACTTCTAATTCACCAACCTTACTTATTTCTAGGTTTTTAAACCAATCTGGGGCTTGCTCATCTAAGAAATTAGTAACCGTAGTAACATGCGCTCCGTATTTGACTACGTCTTCATCTGTGTTCTCGTTAGAATTATCTTCTTCAACGTTTTCTTTTTGCTCAGTTCCCTCTTCTTCTGAACCTGAATTGAACACCTCCGCATTTGACTCTAACGATAATTTTAGATTAGCTTTAGATTCCTGTAAGGCAACTAAAGCGCCCCTTACATCTTCAGGAAGTGCTTCCAATACAGGCTTGTCATTCACTTCCACGTCGGTGGCTGCTTCTTGTGCAGACTGTTTAGATGAAACGCTTACTGCATCAAGTTCTGCAGTATTGTTATTTAGTTTTGTCATAAAAAACTCCTAACTGTTTTAGTAAATCTTACCGTAACTAACATTACTATTTAATTACTTAAAATAAGATAAGATGAAAATACCATATGTGATTTATAATGACAATCATTTCTGAGAACTAATTCAGCAATATTTTATATCTAACGAAAAAAGCTAATATTTACTTTGTAGATAAAAAGACATATAATTTTATAATCGTTTCCACGATATAAAATATTATGAAATTTAAATATGATCTAAGGTGTTAACATGCAAATGATTCCAATGACAAAAACAGGTAAGGAAAAGCTTGAAGCTCAACTTGATAAACTAAAACGTATAGAAAGGCCACAAATTACGGAAGCTATTGCATCAGCCAGAGAGCTTGGCGACCTAAAAGAAAATGCTGAATATCACGCAGCGAGAGAAAAACAAGGTTTAACAGAAGCATTAATAAGAGATCTAGAAGATAAATTAAGCCGTAGTCAGGTTATAGATCTGAGTAAAATACAAAATACTGGAAAAGTAGTTTTTGGCGCATTTGTCAGAATTGAAAATTTAGATACAGGAGAAGAAACACGCTACCAAATAGTTGGCGAAGATGAATCTGATCTTGAGCAGAAAAAAGTATCAGTAACTTCCCCTATAGCAAGAGCTCTAATTGGTAAAGAGGAAGGCGATATTGCCGAAGTTAAAACTCCCAAAGGAATTATAGAATATGAGGTATTAGACGTAGATTACTCTGCGTAATACTCTATTAAAGGGAAAAAATTATGACAAAGAAAATTGGACGTGTGATGATAAGTATAATAGGAACAGCCCTAACTGACCTTGAAAAAGTTATGGTTGCCCATAGTCACACAGCGGCTGTATTACTATTTAGTAGAAACTTTCAATCTAAAGCACAACTCAAGCAGCTTGTATCTGAAATACAAAAGTTCTCTGGGAAAGATGACCTCCCTATTTTCGTTGATCAGGAAGGTGGGGAAGTGCAGCGCTTTATCGGTGATGGATTTACCAAACTCTGTTCTTTTAAAGAAATTGGTCAAAAACTAATCCACGCAGAAGAAAATAATATTGCATCTGAGGTAACTTCACATACCAGGAAATTAACGTCTGAACTGCTTGAATTTGGCATAATAAGTTTAACTCCTGTTGCTGACCTTGATCAGGGAAATAGCGTAATTACTGGGAAAAAAAGAGCATTTTCCTCTGAACCTGAGCTTAATTCAAAAATACTACAAGCTTATGTTGCAGCTTTAAATTCAGAGAATCATGGCGCCACCTTAAAACACTTTCCAGGGCATGGGCAAGCATACGAAAATGGCAACGATGATTCTCATATATGTCAACCAGTTGACAACAGAACTTTAGCTGAAATAGAGGCTAATGACTTAATACCATTTAGAGATACGTTACCCAATGCTGCTGCTGTAATGCCAGCACATATAATATTCTCAAAAGTTGACGAAAAAAATACCGTGGGAACATCTGACTTCTGGATTAACAAACTATTAAGAGAAAAACTTTGCTTTAAAGGAATATTAGTAAGTGATTGTCTATCAATGGTAGGGTCAGGAGCAGAGAACTTCCTAGCAAAAACTAATAGAACTCTAGAATTTTTAGACATTGCTATTTTATCTAATATACCTCCACAAGAGGCACTCAACGTTCTAGACAATTTAGATAGTGGCTACTTAGATAAAAGAAGAATTCCCTATTTTGAACAATGGACTAGATTCGGTAAAGCAGAGCGTCGTCAGGCACTAGCCTATGAAGCAGAGCAAGACGAGGTTAGTATGAAGAGAAATAACGCCAGTTCTACTGTTACAAGTTGTTAATAATATAAATATTCTTTCCTAGTTTCCTAGTTTCCTAGTTTCCTAGTTAATAGGCTATTTTGCTTTTGAGCTAATAGGCAATGAAAATAATCTAAATAACTCAAGATTTACGCCATTTTATATTACAACCAATACTTGGATGCTGTTGCCCTGGATAAGCTTGCTTGTTAGCTATAAGAGAGTCTAGTGCAAGGGCTAAATCGTTACCGGTTACTTTTATATCATTTCCAGGTCGTGAAGCATCATAACGACCCCTATAAAAACATTTTAAGTTCTCATTGAAAACAAAAAAGTCTGGTGTGCATGCTGCTTTATAGGACTTCGCCACTTCTTGAGTATGATCAAACAAGTAAGTGAAAGGTAAGTTTTGCTCTAACATGTAATCAGGACCATCTTGAGGATGACTTACTATATCATTTGAATTTATAGCAATAAAAGTTATCCCCTTCTGCTGGTAAGTTAGGGCAAGCTCACAGAGATTACTCTTTATATGGATAACATACGGACAATGATTACAGATAAACATTACAACAGTAGCAACTGAGGAATAATTTTCATACAAATTAAACTTTTTACCTTTAAAATCGTTATTTTGATAGTTTAGAAGTGAAAAATCTGGGGCTTTCTCCCCTATTCCCATAATCATCTCAGAATTTACTAGCATTTTAAGCTCCTCTGTTAGTTCAATTTTAAGTTAATCTTCAATGAGATTGAAGTGCTCTTTTAAGTAATGTTCAATTTGTTTTAAAATCTCTACTTGTTGACTCATTAAATCTTCATCTTGCAAAGTTTTAACTCTTGCTAGTGCAGCAGCTGGTGATGTACGGTGTTTTCCTTTGAAATCATAGATAGAGCCAGCCTCGTCTGTAATTTTATACCAATAGTTTAGCATCTCATCTTTATAAGGCTCTGGTAAGAGTTGATCGTAGAAACGCCAGACATAACGAATAGCCTTGCGTTTTTGCTGCTCATCTAAAAAAGCTTGTAATAAGGAACTATCTTGCTTGCTCTCTAAACAAGACCTGAAATCCTGACATAAGAACTGCTCTTCCCTTGTTGGAAACTTTGCCTGATAGAGATTAGCATCAAGATCAACCCCCTCTAGCTGAGGATATTCTTGAGTTAGAACTGAATCTCGTATTTTTTCACATAAGGAATGAGACTTAGCTAAAAAAGCTATATTATCTGCTACGAGTTTCTGTACATCATCAGATACCTTCTGCAAATACTTATTTTTCCATGGTAAAACTATGGGAGCCTCTCCAAGTTTTTTTCTTATTACAAAACTTGATAAACCTACTAGGTCTTCTGCTAAAGACTGTAGCTCTAGTTTATCTAAACGCAGCCAAATAATTTGGTTTTTATAGACCTTATGCACCCCAAAACATAAAGCTGGGGCTATGTAATCAACACTACTACCAAACTTACCCCAAACTAGTAAAGCTTGATATGCATTTGGGAGTTGGTCCTGCAGTACTACATGGCAATAAGTTCTGATTCTCTCAAGATCTTGCTGCTTGTTGAAATAACCAAGCACGAAATTCCACATATCAGCATTAGCCGCCAGAGCCTTCGCTAAAGAGAGTGTGGCCTCAACGTCTGTCATTGCATGGTGAGCTTGACCAGTAAGCCAGTTATTTATGGCAGCTATATGCTCTAGCTTCATACTGGTTTTGCCATCAATATCAGGCCACTGCATAATACTATTAGAATATAAATAGTATAAAATTACTAAAGGATAAAGATCTACACGGCCACAATTATTCATATACTGGTGGGTATATGGTGGGAGTAAGCAACGAGCAAATGAAAACCTTAAAAACTCATCATCAAAACCAAGAGTATTATAGCCAAGACTAATTGTTCCTGGCTTATTAAGCATGCTATGTATTCTCTCGATTGCTTTGTGCTCTGGAAGTCCAGAAGTAAGTTTTGTTAAGCCGAGTTGATGAGTTATGAAAGCGTCAGGCTCTGGTACTACATCTTTAGTAAGTTTTACATAAAAATGCTCTCGTTCTATTTCTTGAAGATCAATTGTCGTTCTTATTGCTGCAAATTCTACAACTTGAGCAAAAGTTTTACTCAATCCTGATGTTTCTAAATCGTAAAATAAAAACGTTTGCTCTGTCATCAGTTATCCAAGTAAACCAACAGCAGCATGAACTCGTTGCAATGTTTGCTTAGCTGCCCTACTCGCAGTAACTGCACCAGCCTGCATCACCGAGCTTAAGTATGCTTCATCCTGACGCAACTTTTCGTATTCCAGGCGTATTGGCTGTAAAGTATTTACCAACAACTCAGCTAGATCACTTTTGAATATACCATAGCCTTTACCAGTATAATCGCTCTCAACTTTTTCATTACTTAATCCAGTAATAACACCGTACAACTCAACTAAGTTAGAAATCCCTGGCCTAGCATCATCATAAGCAACAATAGCTTCAGAATCAGTAACAGCCCGTTTTATTTTCTTTACAATGTCATTTGGCTTATCTGAAAGGAGAATAGTACTATTTTGATTTGGATCTGACTTAGACATCTTTTTCGTAGGATCCTGTAAACTCATTATTCTAGCGCAATGCTCAGCAATAACTGGCTTTGGCACTGTAAAAATCTGTGAAAACTGTTTGTTAAAGCGCAACGCTATATCTCTTGTTAACTCTAGATGTTGTTTTTGATCATGGCCAACCGGAACTAATTCAGCCTGATAAAGCAGAATATCCGCTGCCATAAGAACTGGATAAGAAAACAACGAGGCATTTATATTCTGAGCAAACTGCTGTGACTTGTCCTTAAATTGAGTCATTCTTTTTAACTCACCCATGTAAGTATTGCAATTAAGTATCCAACATAACTGTGCATGCTCAGGCACCTGTGATTGTAAGAATAAAATGTTCTTTTTTGGATCTAAACCACATGCTAAATACCAAGCCATTAAGTCATAACAATTTTCTCTCAAGGCTATTGGGTTCGTTATAGTCGTCAAAGCATGTAGATCTACGATTGAGAATATGCATTGATACTGATGTTGTAATTCTAACCAGTGCCTAATTACACCAAAATAATGACCAATACTAAGATCACCAGTAGGCTGAATACCACTGAATAATGTTTTTGTGTTATTTTTCATTCAATACCTTAATTTTCTGGATATTAATTACCCACAAAAAATGTTAGGTTAAAAACATGTTGTAGTCAAATATAAAAAAGTAATAGCTTTTTTCACTAATTGACTTGCAAACACTATGTTTTTTTGATATAAAACATGTTCCAATATTAATTAAACGGTAATTTCGATATGTCTAGATGTTGTGATATATTTCCAGAGAAGAAAACTGTAAAAGGTAATAACGTTTCTCACTCTAACAGAAAAGTAAAAAGAACCTTTAAGTCTAACATACACAGTAAAACTTATGCTTTACTTGATGAAGAAACAGGTAATGTAAAAAAAGTTAAGATGAAACTCTCAACTAAAGCTATTCGTTTAATCGACAAATATGGTCTTAAAGAAGTATTAGAAAAGTTTGCATGTTAACCTAGGATAGAATTATGGCTACAAAAAAATCAAGCATTTTAATAAGAATGGTCTCAACTGCAGGGACTGGATATTTCTATACCACAAAGAAAAATCCCAGAAACACTACAACAAAAATGTCACTAAAAAAATATGACCCTAAAGTACGTAAGACTGTCGTATTTAAAGAAGAAAAGATCAAGTAAATTTTTCAAATTTATAGTTCTCGTTATAAACAACTTAACTTTGTATTGCAAATTATTTAAGTAGAATTCCGTTTACACCCTTTTTACTTTTAAATGAGCAGAACAACTTCCATATAATTTAATATTATCCTTACTATTAGTTCATTAAATAAACTTTGAGTTAAAATATTCATAAAACAAGTTCTGAGTAATATTGAATAAATATTACGACATCATAGTTCTACTCTAAATAAGAAAAAAACTGACACCCCCATCAAGTCTATTTCAAAGATATTATAAAAAAGTTTGAGAAAAACATTTCTAGAAATATAGATAACAAAATAAGCTAAATATGACTTATAACGAGTAATTTTTTTAGCACAAGAAAGAATGATTATTTATAATTTTGTGCTAAATTATAAATATAAAGTGAAATTTAAATTATAAAAAAATAGATGTTTCTTGTTTATATTTTCAGTTATTCCTTGAAATTAGGCATAAAAAAACACTGGGAAAAACTAGTTCTCCCAGTGTTTTGTAAATAATGTATCTTGTTAGAAATACATACTAAATAGTGCTGTAACATAGTTTTCGCTAAAGCCAACTTGGTTACTAGTACCATCATATTTCTTTAGATGTCTAAATTCTAGGGACTGAACCGTATCCTTCCAGATATATGTGCTCAGTGCTAACTGATAGCTATCTCTTGGGAAATATACAAAGTCATCAGTATGCCCATAACCAAGACCCATTGCCAAAGGAAGTGGCCCTAAGAATGTTAGATGATCCAACTCTAAATGATAAGCCTTCGGCTGCCCTAGATTCAGTGCTGGACTTAAGCTTGAAATTATATCTTTAGTAGCATTTATATACTCTGCATTTATAATCCAGTTACTACCTAACTCAAGCTTAGCGTATATATCATATGCTGGCACATAACTTTGGACGTCATAAGTAAGAGTCCCCCCTGTGCTTAATGTAGCATACTCTAGTAGCGACACAACTCCTTCTGAATCGGCAATATTACTTGTATAGCCTGCACCAAGAGTTAGCTTATTATCTTTACCAAGAGCTAATTTCTTTTCAACATTTGCACCCCAGGCATTAATATTATTCGTGTTACCTGTATTTGGCGTGGTCTCATTTACTTCTTTTGAATCGCTATGCATGACAAAACCAGTAGCAACAAAGTCATCTCCTGCGTAACCAAGGTCTATACCTCTACCGCTAGTTCTACCCAATTTCTTTGTAAGAGAAGAGCTAACTAACCAACTACTATATTTACCAAAAGGCATATACATTTGACCAATAGAACCGTAAATTGGTGATTGTGTTAAATCACCAACTGTGATAAAGCCTCTTTTTAAATACAAATTAGACCAAGAAGTAGAATTATAGGGACTACCTACACTCATAGCTTGCCATGAATACGGAGCGTATCCATTATCATAAGATATTGACATAAAGCCTGAAACCCAACGGCTAGCTTCAATAAATACATCTAATTCAGCTTGCTCAAGATCTAAATCAGTTGTGGAACTACCGTTAAAATCTTCACTGTACAATATATCACCACGTAATACCCCACTCAGCTCAATCAATGGACGTGATAATTCTGGCAATCCTCTTTGAGCTTGGTATTTCTTACGTTGCTCTAGTAAACGCAAGTCTTCATTTAAACTGGAGAAGTTAACAACTAAATCTTGGCCATGATGAGCAGATCTTATACCTAAAGTTGGCGAAGTAGTTACTGCAACCGCGTGGAAATTATTCTCGCCATATGCATCGGTAAAGTTCTCAGCTTTTCTCCTTTTACGAGCTGCAACTTTTTTACCTTTCTTTGTTGTTACTTTCTTTTTTGGGGCAGCATTATTCAACTGCTTTTGTAGTTCAGCAACTTGTTTACCAAGCTTATCTACTTGTGCTTGCAAATCGTCCTTTGCGACGGCATTAACAGGGAGGCACAAGCCAAATACTACACCTGCACCAGCTATAGCTTTAATCGCTTTGCTCATTAACATTCTCCTAAGTTTAATAAAAGTTAATTAGATTTATTCATAACAATAAAACGATCTCATTATATTTTCTAATTGTGGGTTTGTAAACTCTTGTGACAAGATATTAAGTATCAGCGCTAAACTTTGGAAATTAAGTGATATAACTAAAAAAATTACGTAATATATTTGTAAAAATAATATGCAAACAAAAATTATAAGGATACACTGCTTAAAGTCTAGACATAGGAACTTAACTCTTCTAATATTAATAAATACTAGGTAAAAAAAAGAGTATAAAGCTCTTCTACAAAGATGTTTTAGCCGATAAAAATATCTTAAACTTATGAAAGCAAACAAACTTGAATTTAGTAATAATGTCATATTAAAATTGAATTAAGCTAATCACACAATAGCATAAATTCAAGAAATTAGGAGTAAAATGAGTATAACAATCAGAAATAGATTTAGAGGGTTCTTACCTATAGTGGTTGATGTTGAAACATCGGGCTTTGATCCAAATAAAAATGCAATTCTAGAAATAGCCTTAATTCCTATTTTAATCTCAAAAAAAGAGCAGAACTTTTGCCCAGAACCAGCCATTCACTTCCACATTAAACCTTTTAGTGGTGCAATAATGGACGAGCGTGCACTTGAATTTAATCAAATAAAACCAGACCACCCTTTTCGTTATGCCGAGGATGAAATGGAAGCTCTATCTCAGATAAATATAAAAATCTACAATTATTTAAAAATACATAATTGTACAAAAGCAATCTTAATTGGACATAACTCTCATTTCGATCTTTATTTTCTGAATGCAGCCTACGCTAGACACAAAATGAAAAGCCCCTTTCATTCTTTTAGTAGTTTTGATACTGCAACTCTTGCAGCTCTTGCATATGGCGAGACTGTTCTGGCTAAAGCCATGTATAAGGCGAAGATAAAATTTAACAGTGAAGATGCTCACTCCGCCTTATATGACACTGAAAAAACAGCTGAGCTTTTCTGTAAAATAATGAATAGCTATAATATGTTAAAGTAGTAATAGCTGAAACTTATACAGTGCCTAAATATAGCTATGTATAATTGTTAGGTTTTATTATCTCTTCACCTTTACTAATAATTTTTTTTTGGAGAGCTGTTTCTATTTTCTTATAATAGTTATCATGCCAATCTTGACCATATTTCTTTGATCTTTCTAAGCACACTTTATATATATCTGAATTATCATAGTTATTAGTTTTGATAAATCTTTGGGATAGCTCATCAAACTTAACTTTAAGATCACTATTGTTCTTAGCAGACAGAGCACTATCAATCTCAAACATACTAGCTATTATATCTTGAAACTGATCTCTAGATTTTATAGCTGCAACTCGCTCAAGAAGCTCACCTTGTATTTCAAAATAAATATGAGCAGTATCCATGCGCACTAAAGTTAGATTGTGTGCTACATCGCAACATTCTAACCATTTATCTAAGCCAGCCTCACTATTATAATGGTTAAATTTGTGGTAACTGCATTTTACACTCAAAGGAGCTAAAATATGGTAATTATGCGATATACCACTTTTGACATTAATCTGATCTAATGATAGCTGTGAATTAACAAGCATAGAAAACTCAGTTCTATGAAGGCCTTTATTCAAAGGATCAGATTTAAAAATACTTTCTTTAGCAAAGTCACTATGAGTACAAAATTTAAAATTAGGGTTCCTAGTTTTAAGCGAGTTCTGTAGCACTAATTCATAGGATGAACTTATATGGTGCTGAAAATACACTCTACTATAGTTTGATTCAGGTCCATAGATATAATCTAAAAATGCTAATTGCTCTATGTAATAGTCAATAGCAATATCCAATACTAACTCTTTTATAAGTTTCTTATCATGACTGGTTAATATTAAATTTTCACGCATCTTACTCAATGGTATCTTGAGAGCTGAGTTAAGAAATTTATTTGCGTTTTCTCTACAACTAGTATAAAAAACTTCATCCATACCAGGTCTTTTGTAAAAATAAGTGGGCAAGCTTTTTAATTTGAACTCTTGTGCACCCTGCGCAAAATTTTTTCTCCAAAAATTTAAAATATTAGCAAAATCACTATTTTGATATATATTGTCCCAAAGTAAATAACTTATTTTTTGTTCAGAATGAGTCCTAATACTAGAAGTTGGGTTAGAGTTATCATTGGTTGCTATTTCACTAGATAAATTACTATTTATTTCACCATAAGGAGCCGAAAAAAAACTAATTTCACTAACACTCGAATTATCTTTAGATAAGTTAACTTTTTCACTAGCTGAATTTCGTAAATAACTACTATGACTTGAACCTTCAGTAACTGGCATCTTATTGACTCTTAACTCATAACTAAGCATCTAATACACTTAGGTAGGTTGATCTGGTACTAAAAATATATTTTCAAGCCTAACACTGCCTGATTTTGATCATCTTTAGCAGAGTCATATGGCTTAAATTTATGTAAATCAAAGCTTGCCTTTGTGAACTTATCAAGATAGTAGCTAGCTCCAAGCTTGAAATGCTTCTCAGGAGAAAAATCTTTGAATACATCATCGTTTAATGCTGATGCACCTGATGATTTTTCGTACTTACCATGTATTATTGCCTTATTACCATTAAGATAAATATATTTTTCTGCTATTAGTGACACAACTTCAGGGGCTGTGTTAGCTGTTCCTACAACAAGGTCGCCATTGGCTTTTAAGTATTCAATATCGAAATGAGTATGAAATAACTCAAACTTTACATCGAAATCTATCATACTTTCATTAGCATCTGCTAAAGGAACCTCTTCGTTTGAAGCGTCTTTACCACGTAAAGTCGAGTAATTATCGATATATGATAAATTAGCTTCAAATTTAATTGCATTCAGAGCTTTAATATTCGACCCATCATAACCAAACCTCAAACCAAATTGATCCCATTTATCGTTTACTTCATCCTCATAGATGTAAGCCTCAAAATCAAATCCGTATGGCGAGACGTAGCCAATAGCTGCATTAGTATTATGTGTAAATACTAGTGATTCATTTATTGAATAAACATTTGGATATGGATCTTCGTAGTTACCGAAGAAAGTCCAGTCATGTCCAACTTTTAAGTAAATGTCTGGATGAAGAAAGCCTCTATATGAAATAAAAGCCTCTTTTATTTTCATTTTATCAGACAACTCTTCATCAGATTTAGGAATATTATTTTTTAACTTAGATAAAGCAGTAGTTGACATGTGAAATACCATTCTATCAGTTATCTGTGCATCTAAAAATATCTTGGCAGTCCTAACATTAAAATAGCTCTCTGAGCCTGTAGAGGGAGAATATGAGTTAGCCTTTTCATAAATAAGGTTAACTGATCCCCCGTAGTATAAATGGTCTTTCCAACATGATGCGGCAGAAATTTTCGGAGAGTTAACGTTCATAACACGATTTGTTGCATCATCAGTAAAAATATTACATGTTGACTGCGTTGCATAAGAGGTTGCTGTAAGCATAGTAGAAATCGCTATAAACAATCCTTTTTTTACTAATTTCATTTTCATCTCCGTTTGGCTAAGCCAGATCAAAATTGATTTTAACACTGAAACTGACCAATATTCTAGTAAAAGTTTCCAGAACGCTTACAATGTATAAATCTCATATCATTTGTCTCTATAAATATAATTAATACCCACTAAGGCTAGAACTTATAATTAGCAGATATAATATATTGTCGCTGAGTAACAAATGAAGAATTAATGGGTGTAAAAGTATGGTAATCAACTCCAATAGTCGAGAACTCATTCATATTATAGTCTAAACCTAGGTTGAAATGTTGATTCGGCTCGTTACCAGTAGTCATAAAAACAAACGTATTCACGTTATCGGCATTTTTTTGTATTTCATACATAAAATGAACATCTGCTAACACATCATCCAACAGGAAATCATAAGAGGCGGCCAGGGAAATAACCTTGGGCTTTGCAGTACTAGTGGTTTCTCCAGCCATTATTATATCGTTAGCCTTAAAATACTCTATATCAAAATGATAATTATAACTATTAAGATTAATACCAAGATTAATAACACTAGCATCTGTATTTGCATCGACATTATTATTGCTAGATGACTGCCCGGCATATGTTGAGTAATTATCTACATAGGATATATTTGCAGATAAAGAGGTATTCCTATCAAGCCTGCCATTTAAATCACCTGTATAATCTAATCTAAGGACACTGTGATCAATGTTGCCATCATCATTAGGCTTATAAAATTCAACACTAAAATCTACACCAGACTGACTAGCATAACCAAAAGTTATATTTATGTTTTTTGCTTGAACATAAGATTGATTAATCGAATAAACGTTAGCGTATGGGTTAGTATAATTACCAAAGATCCCATAGCTTTTACCAGACTTTATATAAAAAGGTAGAAAATCATCATTAAGAAACGTTAGGTAAGCCTCATCAACTAGGAGACTACCTGAGATATTTACATTTGATAGAGGTATATTATTTTGTGTGCTCCCTGAGGTATCCCCAGCAGTCCCAGACTGACTAGCAAGCATCATATGAAAGCTTATATCATCATTTACTATTACATCGGTGTACAGCTGTAAGGAGCGGATCAGAAACTCGGTGTCACTTGAACTACTTGACATAGGATTTGCTTTTTCATAAATAAAACTCAAATTACCACCATAAGCAATTTTATCTTGTAATGATCCCAGCATGATACTGCTGGTTGGTGAATTCACATTAAGTTTTCTTTCAAGCTCTTTAATATCTCTTTTTGTTAAATGACGGTCTGAAGCTTTTGATTGGGAATTAACAAGATGCTCACCTGGAGATGACCTTCTGTCATAGCTCACAGGGGCAGGATAATCTACAGGAGCATCAGCACTAGCACTACTCGCAGCATATGTATATGATGCAGGAAGCATTGAGTAAAAAACACAAATAGCTAGTGATTTTTTTAAATTTGACATAGGTTTGCTCTCCTTAGCAGTAGATAGTTTTATTGTCATCCCGATTTGAATATACACCAACTACCAACTCATTACAAGTGCACTTCAAAGAAATCAATATAAATAAAAAAGCCCGCGATAGTAGGCTTTTTTTAACAAACACACAGAATATTCTAGAAACTAAAAATAGCTCCTGCTGTTAATATATTTTGATCATGTATGATTGTAGGAGAATTATTATTTTTCGCAAAGTAATCATACTGAACGAAATAATTTACGTCTTTAGTTTTTACATAATTAAGTGCCAAATTCACATGATATCCTGGGATTTGATCAGCATCGTAATTATCATTAGAAAGAGCATTATCGTGAAGTGCCCTCTCGTAAGCGACTCTTACTTGAGTGTTATTTGCTAATTTAGATGTAACTCCAAGCACCATGACTTCTGGCTTAGCCTCATTAGATGTAGAACCACTTATAGCAATGCCATCAGTTGCTAGATAAAAAGCATCAACAGTATGCCTTCCCATATCTAGGGAGAAGTCTATTTCATAGCCAGCAACATTAGTATCTATATTTGTAACCCCGTCAGCACCCCATGAAGTACCGTTATATTGCATCATATTGTTGACATAAGACACATCTAGTTTAGTTTTAACACCTTTAATATCTGAAGCGTACGAAAACCTAGCATATGGATACTGATCACTATCACCGCCGTTATAAACCCCAATATCAGCTGTTAAACCATTCTCAAATACTTTACCTAAATCCAATCTAGTGGTTATACTATTTACATAACTATTTTTCAAACCCTTAACAACTGCGTAAGGATCATATATACCTAAAACGCCATAAGTCTCACCAGCAACTAAGAAAGTGCTAGTGTCAATTTTATAGTTTAAATAGGCTTCTTGAACCACCCAATCAGTTAAGCCTTCACCATCAAAAGTATTCTCAACTGTATCTGAAGCTACACTATTACCAAATCTAAAAGAAAAGTTATCGCCAATGTTAGCTAATAAATATATATGCACTACTAATAGCAAATTTATTTTCAACAATGGTATGAGGATAAGAAGCAGGCTCACCATGTTGGAAAAGAGGTATTACAAAGCCGCCATAAGACACACTAATGTCTTCACTAAGGCTAATAAAGCTTGTTGTACTTTTTACTTCGCTGTTAAAGTTACTTGCAAAAGCGGTAGCTACTGATGTAAAAGCTATAAAACCAAATATGGGTTTTAATAGAGGTATTGTCATGAGGATTTCTATCTTAATGTCTAACGATATTAGCAATACACATGCCCATAAAATCTGCACATATAATAACTTGATTCGTCATGATTAACTTCTTCTGCAAATTATAACAAGTACTTTTATAATTTAACAACATGCGTCTATAAGCATAAATAAAAAGAAACTTAAATTCTTAGCAATCACATTTTTTACACATATTAATACTTGTTAGATTTTAGGTCTTGAGCTTATATTGGATATAATAATACTTATATGAAATAAGCCTATTCAAATTATGTTTTGATTATCAAGAGTAGAATTAATGTTTTTAAGAAAAAAAGCCTGCAGATGCAGGCTTTTTTCACTAATTCAAGAATTAGAAACTTAGAAGCTTACTTTTAAAGCAGCGCTAAATTGTTCCTGATTAGATAAACCAGACTGAGCAGCATATGGCTCAAACTTATCATAGTTTAAGCTGAACTTAGCATTCTTATCAAGCATGTAGTCCATACCTACGTTGATATGCTTTTCTGGAATAGAGGTTGCATAGTCAGACCCAGATGATAAAGCCCCGCCGATAGACGTGTTCTCTGTAGTTATACCATCAGCATCTTTTGCTTTTTCGAATCCAATATGTAAGTCAGCTTTTTTATCACCCATCAGCATATTATATGCAGCTTTGAATGAAGTTACTTCTGGCTCAAGAGTACCTTGAACATCACCATCAGTAGTGAAATATTCTAAGCCAATGTCAAAGTTACGTATTTTAAAACCGATCTCGGTGTTGTATGCAGCAACATCATTTGCAAAACTAGTAGTCTTATGAGATGAAGCAGTACCGTTAAGAGCAGCAGCGTTAGATACATAAGAAAGGTTGAACTTAAAGCCCATGTCTTTCATTGCACCCATTACTTCACCGGCGTAACCTAAACGGAATCCATACTCGTCCCAGGTATCACTTGTTTCATTTTCAAAAACAAAGAACTGCATGTCGTATCCAGCATTTGAAGCAAATCCTGCATTTACACTAGTCGTTTGAGCTTGTGTAAGTGCTTGGTTTAAGCTGTAAACTACTGGGAATGGCTCGTCATAATTGCCGAAAGAAGAATATGCCTTACCAGCTTTCAAATAAACTGGTGATTTTGCAAAATCAGCAATTGTTAAGTAGGCTTCACTAACACCCATTGTGTCAAGAATTTCGTTACCTGATTGTGGAGTACCATTTGCGTACTCATTAGCAGTTGCCAACATTAAATGAAAATTCATGTTTTTAGCAATCTTAACATCTGTGAATAAGCTAATATTACGTACATTGAAGCTGTCTTCATGTGCGCCGTCATCATACTGGTCACCAGTGACGTATGCTAAAGTAGCCTCGCCACCTAGAGCAAATCTGTCAGCCCAGCAAGATAATACTTCTCTTGACGGGGAGTTTACGTTCATTACACGATCCATTTTTGTATCTAAAACTGGACCACAACTGCTTGCTTTTGATGCGCTTTTTGTTTTCGCACCCATAGCAGCATATGCAGAAGTAGTTGCTAAGCTAAGAGCAACAACCGCTACTAATGGTTTTACTAAAGGTCTCATCTAAGAGCTCTCCTATATTCATTAATCCACTGGCTTACAGAAGTAACTATAAGCCTGTTCCTGTGCGCCATTGATAACCTAATTAGTAATTAAGTTAGCCTTAGAATAACGTCTGAAATAAGCGAATGTCAAGCACATTTCTTGGCAAAAATAACATTAAAATTCCCCTAAAATTAATTGCCATATTTTACATTATGTTACAGGGCTAGCAAGCCTCTTCTGCGTATTTTTCACTCAACCAACTGGCAACACCACTAGCGTTAGGCTGCATTGCATTAGAGCCTTTTTGCCAATCCATAGGGCAAACTTCACCATGCTGCTCAAAGTGCTGTAAACTATCTATAGTACGCAACATTTCAGATATATTTCTACCAATCGGTAAATCATTTACCAGCTGTGATCTTACAACTTTGTTTTGGTCTATAAGAAATGTAGCCCTAAAAGCTATATTCTCTTCAAAATGCTCAACACCGTATATTCGGCAAATCTCATGGCTTGTATCAGCAAGCATAGTAAAATTAACTTGGCCAATCCCACCCTTACTTACAGGAGTATTTCTCCAGGCAGCATGTGTAAATTGAGAATCAATAGAAACCGTTAACACTTCAACACCGCGCTGTTTAAAAGCTTGGATATTTCTGTCCAGGGCAACAAGCTCTGTAGGACAAACAAAAGTGAAGTCAAGTGGGTAGAAAAATAGCACTGTATACTTAGCCTTAGTCTTATCATAAAACTGATAATTTGCTTCGATACTACCATCAGGCATAACAGCAGCTGTTGAAAAGTTTGGCGCTTTACGCGAAACAAGAATTGACATATATAATTCTCCAGTAAATTCAATTGACTTAAGTGTATATAAAAAAACAGAAAAAAACAATAGTAATGCCGCTTGCATCCTCATAGTATTGGTATTAATCTAAATATGGCAAATCAAATTAGAAGGAGAGAAATATGGCATTTACATTACCAAAATTACCCTATAACAAAGACGCTTTGGCGCCATACATATCGGAAGAAACACTCAGCTATCATTATGAGAAACACCATGCTGCTTATGTGAACAAGCTTAATGATTTAATTAAAAAGTCGAACTATGCAAGTAAAACTCTAGAGGAGATAATTACTTCAAGTTCTGGAGCTATCTTCAACAACGCAGCACAAATGTGGAATCATAACTTATACTGGCACTGTATGACCCCAGAAAAAGGGCAAAAACCATCACCACAGCTTTTAGCTGCTATTGAAAAAAAATTTGGCTCATTAGAGCAATTACAAAATGAAATGAAAGCATACGCACTTGCAAACTTTGGCTCAGGCTGGACTTGGTTAGTTGCTGATGAAAATAAAGAGCTTTCCATCTTAAACACAGACGACGCCCATAATACTTTAACAACATCTAAAACAGCAATATTTGGCATAGACGTTTGGGAACATGCTTATTATATTGACACTAGAAATGACAGAGGCAAGTACATTGATAATTTCTTTAGTGTGATATCTTGGGATTTCTTATCAGCAAACTTTAACAAGTTAAGCTAGAACAAATAGCCACCTACAAATCCAAACAGCAGCTATGAGGCCTGCGATATCTGCGATCAGGCCTGATGGCACTGCGTATCTTGTTTTCTTAATACCTACCGCACCAAAATAAACAGCGATGACATAAAAAGTTGTTTCGGTACTCCCCATGACGGTAGCTGCCATCTTTGCATAAAGTGAATCTGGCCCATAAGTGTGTATCATATCTATCAAAATAGCATTAGATGCAGAACCAGAAAAAGGTCTAGCTATTGCTAAAGGCAGCATCTCCTTTGGCACACCGATAAACTCAAGCACTCCTCCTAAAATTGCGCCTATGAATTCAATAGCACCAGAAGCGCGCAACATACCGATAGCCATTATCATAGCAACCAAATATGGTAATATCTTTATAACTAGAGGAAAGCCTTCCTTAGCACCATCTACAAATGAATCAAAAACGGATACTTTACGATAAAAACCGTATAGAGGTATACCTGCTATCAGTAGTAGGAATACAATATCAGATATATTTTTACTAAAATCAACAATGCCCACTTGTTATCTCTTTTCTATAATAAGTTCTTTTACGAAAAATTGTAACAGCTATTATTGCTACAATAGTAGAACACGAAGTTGCTAGTAGAGTTGAGAAAACTATATCTGTTGGATTCCTTGCACCAGCAGCAGATAAAAAAGCAATAGCAGAAGCTGGAATTAGTTGCACACTAGAGGTATTAATAGCAAGGAACATGCACATGGCATCAGTAGCAGTTCCGCTAAAGGGGTTAAGCTTGTTTAACTCTTCCATGGCTTTGATACCAAATGGCGTAGCTGCGTTTGTTAAACCTAGAATATTTGCAGTTATGTTGAGGGCCATAGCGCCCATAGCAGGATGGTCAGAAGGCACATCGGGGAACAAGCGACGTAAGACTGGGTGCAAGCACTTAGTCATTAACTCAACGAGCCCCGAATCTTCTGCTATTTTCATAATACCAAGCCATAGAGTCATCATCCCAGCCATACCAAGCGCTACATCAAAAGCTAACTTAGCACTATCGGTGATAGCCATTACAACCTCATGGACACGCCCATTGATAATGCCAAAAACTACAGATGTAAGTACTAAACAAATCCAAACAATATTTAACACTAAGCTACTCTCTCAAATGGACGAGGGCTATATTTTGAAATATCGCATCCATATGGTCTAGTATGAGACACTGAAACGGGATATGATGCTATGATTGCATCTAGGCTGTTAGCAATATAATTGACCTTTGCCCTGGCAACATCTTCAACTAAACTAGAGCGAATACTATCTACAGCACCAATGTATGCAACATAACCGGAAGCATCAATCACAACAATCTGTGGAACTCTAGTAATACCGTAAAGCTTTGCAACTTCACGCGAGGGATCTAATAGCTCTTTTGTTGAAAATAACTTTTCTTCATCTTTTTCTCTACCGACTAGAAGTGTGAGCCAGATAACACCATAATCTTGCGTATACTTTTTCTGTAGCTCTTGCATTTTATTTGAATTATACTGTTTCTTAACATATGAACAATCTGGGTCTCTCCACTCAAGCACGATAACTTTACCAAAGTAATCACCCAAAGAGACGTTTTGTCCTGAGGTATCTTGTAAGGTGAAGTTCAGCGCTGGTTTTCCCGAGGAAATTTTGTGTGTCAAGCCAAAACATATCGAGACCGACAACAAGACTAAGACAAAAGAGATTTTTGCTTTCATATTGTACTCCAGTGATAGTAAATCTCAGTATATACTATTTTTACTCGTTTGCAATGAGAATACTGTCCTACCGAATATAAACTAGGTAAGAGCTTCTAGCCTTAATAGCCTCTAGCAAAATATCTATAAACAGTTTGCTTTTTTAAAAAAAGCGTAGCATATTTAGTGTAACTTTCTCAGCTATGCAGACACTATGGCAAATAAAAAAAAGATAAGTGCGTTTATATCAGTCAATTTAATTTTAGTAAATGCTTTGCTGTGCCTTGCTTACGGAAAAATAAACCTATCAGAATATTACTCTCAAACTCAGGAAAGATTTGTAACAAATAAGATAATCAGAATAAGCAAGTCATTAATAGGTAGTCCATATTCCGAATTCCCTCTGGGAGAGGGCAAGGATTCAAAGCTAGTGTCAAAGCCAATATATCTCTTAGATGAGTTTGACTGTCTGACCTATGTTGAAACCGTCCTTGCTCTCTCTTTGAGCAAGACTAAAGAAAATTTTGAAAAAATTTACTCAGACTTGAAATATAACTCCCAAGAAAATGATTTCTTCCATCGCAATCACTTCACTAGTGTTGATTGGAATTATTTCAATCAAAAAAAAGGTTATCTTACTGATATTACCAAAACGATTAAAGACAAAAATGGTAGAGTTATTGCAGAAATTAATACTACTTTGATAGACAAACCTAGCTGGTATAAGAAAATAGCCACAAGTAATACTCTCTGGCAGCGCTATGCAGGTAGAAATCTGACTGAATACGACAAAGCAGAATTAAAAAGATTTATGCGAAAAGCTAAAGCACAAAAGTCACAATTGAGCTATATCCCGATATCAAAACTTAGAAATAATGTTAAAAGAATAGACCTGAGTGTTTTAGAAAAAATACCTGATGCAAGTATTGTGGAAATAGTGAGAAAAAACTGGCGTACAAAAAAAATATTAGGCACTGAATTAGACATATCACACATCGGTTTTCTCATAAAAAATAACAATGAGTTTACCTTTCGTCACGCTCATCAAGGAGATCGAGTAGTAGACATTGATTTCTCTAAATATCTTGAACAAATATCAAAGCAAGCAAGTTTTGCTGGGATAAATATTCAAAAAATTAACACTGCACCCGACATAACCTAGAACAAGTTAAATTAGCTGAGGGGTTAAACTTCTTAAAGTTAATTATAAATTAACCGGTGTCGTTAAGTTGTATTTACTCAAATCTTTTGTTAGGCCTGGATAAAAGACTCCCATTTTATATGGGCTAACGGCCCCTGTTATTTTAGACATATCAACAATCTTATTCTCAATATGAATCTTAGCTAGATATGCAAATGCTGTAGCTTCAACAAGTTTTGGCTCAATACCATATTCTTGAGAGCTTACAACAGTAAAATTGTTTGAATATGTTTTTAGGATCTCACACAAAAAACAATTATAAACTCCACCACCAGAAATAATAATATCGCCAAACTCTGCATATCTCTTTATATCATTGACTACTGTTATAGCAGTTAAATGAGTTAAAGTATGTAAAATATCAACATCCCTAAAATTTTCCAGTGAAAACCTCGTCAGCCATTCTAAATTAAAATCATCTCTGCCTGTACTTTTGGGGGGACGTTGGAGAAAATATTTGTCTTGTAACATCTTCTCTAATAAAGAAGGCAGTAATACTCCAGACCTGGCGATATTGCCTCCATCATCAAAGTCACAATTAAAATAATTTTGTACAAATAAATCTAATAGAATATTGCCAGGACCTGAGTCAAATCCAAGCTCTATCTCATTTTTTGAATTTAAACACGTAATATTTGCGATACCACCAAAATTAACAATAAAGGTTGCTAAGCCTTTACCTCTAAAAATATACTTATGAAAAACTGGTGCTAATGGCGCGCCTTGCCCTCCTAAGGCTATATCTTTACGTCTAAAGTCTGCAACAACATTTAGGCCAGTAAGTGTGGCTATTATATTTGGATCTCCTACTTGTAGAGTATAAGGCTGCTCTAATTCTGGTCTATGTAGTAATGTTTGTCCATGGCTTCCAATCGCTCTTATCTCAGACCTGGGTATCTTTGTAATAGTTAAAAGATGATTTACAGCACAAGCAGATAAGCTAGCAAACTCGTAATCGAGACTTAGTAATTCCTTGATACTTGCATCACATGAAAACGATATTACCTTTTCTCTAATTGATCTTGGTATTTGGTGTGAATAAGAATTTAATATCTTTGTCTTATCTTCACTAAAATCAACTAGTACAACATCAATAGCATCTAGGCTATTGCCAGACATTATACCTATGTAGTAATTCAAAGCTTATTACTCCCTTGCTTGTTGTATTTGTTCTCTAACAGTATCGTATTTTTCCAGGGTCTCTTTAAAGCTATCCATATCTTTTTTTGCTAGGCTTGGAGATCTTGGTATTTTTATAGTTAATGGGTTCACTGGCTTGTTACTTATTCTAAACTCATAATGTAAATGAGGGCCAGTAGCTATACCTGAAGTACCTACATAACCTATGATCTGCCCTTGTGTTACTCTAGAGCCTTTCTTTAAATCTTTGGCAAACTTCGACAAATGGGCATATAAAGTTTTATATTTGTAATTATGTTGTATTACTATCGTTTTACCATAACCGGACTTAGTACCTACAAACGAGACCTTTCCTTGACCTGTAGACCAAACTGGGGAACCATATTTTGCAGCTAGATCAACTCCGTGATGAGGCCTTGTAATACCTAGAAGTGGGTGTTTTCTACTTGTTGAAAAAGGTGAGCTAATACGCGAGTACTTTAAGGGAAAGCTTAAAAAGTCACGTGAGAGTCTTCTCCCATCAGGCATATAGAATGCGGTTAAGCCTGAACTGTTCTTAAATTTGTCTGCACGTAACTTAGCTGATTTGTTTACGTAAGTTACTTCCTTCAAATCATCATTCACGAAACCTTTTCCAGGAAGGTAAGCTTGCGTATAAATCAAATGGAATTCATCACCAGCTCTTAAGTCTTTTATAAAATCTATTTCCCAACCAAGCGCTTCTGTCAGTTGGTATACTAAGCTTTTACTAATACCAGCTGCGAGTGCATCTTCAAGTAAAGACTTTTTCACGATTATTTTTGAGTAATTTAAAGCGGAAGTAAGATTCTGTTTTCGCTTTTTTGCCTCATAATGATCATCCTGCCATGCTATTTCTAACTTATCCTCATTTGATAACCATAACACCAATTTCGTGCATTTATTTTTCTCATTATCTACCGATAAGCTCATTATTTGCTTTGGCTTTAAATTATTTAGCTCTTTAACCTGTTCTCCGAGACTTGATATCTCTAACACGTTTTTTTCACTCAAACCAACAGCCTGGAAAATTTTAGTTAAATTATCGCCATCATTTATATTTATGTTATACAGTTCAACATGAGTTTGAGGAGTTTCATCGATATTTTCATCTAGAACATCAGACTGGGAGTATAATAAACAGAATAAAACAGCATTTAGAAGTATTATTAGCAAGAATATAATGCTCAAGTGCAATAATGATTTATTATATTTTTTCAATGTAAATGCCGAGGTTGATTAGGAACGTTAATATAATACTTATTACGCACAAAAAATCAATATTTATCAATTGCTATATTTTTTAGCTTATGTTTATTACTGAAGCTACAGTATCGGCAACGTCACAGCTATTGCCAACTATTTCTGAGTATGAACCGGCAGGCAGAACAGTGCCTGACATGAAAGAAGCATTTACATTTGTATAGCAGTTATATGTCAGATGCGAGCCAGAAACTATCAAGCGAAGAATTATCCATTTATCTTGCAGTACCACATTAAGATTATCTGATCTAAATGTCGCTTGAACATAGCCATATGTAGTTGCTGTTGGCGCGATGTAATTAACTGAGGCTACATATTCACCGGGGTTTGTACCATAGTTATATGTCCCAGTTACGGGATATGAAGTATTAGAGCCATAGTAATCAACCACATTACTAGCCACCCTGACTGAAAAGTCATAGCCTTCCTGTGCTTGAGCTTGCATCTCTTTAGAACTAGTATACCAGGAAGTAATATGAGTAAGAATGGCAATACAAGTGATGGCAGCTACTACCTCACTTAAAACATGTCCTTTCATTTTGCTAATTCTATTCATCAATAACCCATTTAACACTAAGCTAGAATACTACTTCT